>NZ_JASGFR010000024.1:0-61154 GCF_047605405.1 Rhodomicrobium sp.
CATTCGCACGCTCACGGCCATGCGCACGGCCACGCCCATGCCCCGCAGAACTTCCAGTCGGCCTTCGCCATCAGCGTGGCCCTGAATATCGCGCTCGTCGTGGCACAAGCCGTGTACGGTGTGATCGCGAACTCCGTGGCGCTCCTCGCCGACGCCGGACATAACCTCTCCGACGTGTTCGGCCTGCTCCTTGCCTGGGGTGCCGCCACGGCGGCGAAAAAGGCGCCGACCGAGCGCTTCACCTATGGCTATCGCTCGACGTCGATTCTCGCCGCGCTTGCCAACGCCATCATTCTCCTGATCGCCGTCGGTGCCATCGCGCTGGAGGCAGTGCGGCGGTTTTTCTACCCCGAGCCGGTCGCGGCGGGTGGCGTGATGATCGCCTCCGCCATCGGTGTGGTGGTAAACGGCGGCACGGCGCTTTTGTTCATGCGAGGGCGCCACGGCGATATCAACATCCGCGGCGCCTATCTGCATCTTGCGGCGGACGCGGGCGTTTCAGTGGGTGTGCTGCTGTCGGCCTTCGTGATCTGGCAGACGGGCTGGATGTGGATCGACCCGGCGGTGAGCCTTGCCATCGCGGGCGTCATCGTGGCGGGCACCTGGGGGCTGTTGCGCGATTCGGTGAACATGGCGTTGCAAGGCGTGCCGCCCGGTATCGATCCGGGCGCGGTGCGACGCCACCTCGAAGCGCTGCCCGGCGTTGCCTGCATCCACGATCTTCACATCTGGGCGATGAGCACCACCGAAAGCGCGCTGACCTGTCATCTCGTGATGCCAGGGGGGCATCCGGGCGACGCGTTCATCGCGCGCGCGGGCCAAGACTTGCACGCCGGTTTCGGCATTCAGCATGTCACGCTGCAGATCGAGTACGGCGATGCCGAGTCCTGCGTGCTCGCGCCGGACAATGTGGTTTGAGGCGGCCGCGAGGACAAACAAAAGAGGCTCGGAGCCAACGCCAGACTCCGAGCCAATCCGTCCTTTTGGGAGGGGCGGACGGAAACCGTTGCGAACTATGCCGCCGCGCGGAAGATCGCCTCGATCTCGGCTTGGGTGGCCTGTTTCGGATTGGTGAAGCCGCAGGCATCCTTCAGGGCGTTGGTGGCGAGTATGGGTACATCCTCGTCCTTCATGCCGAGTTCGGTGAGGCTCGCCGGAATGCCTATATCCGTTGAAAGCCGCTGGATCGCATGGATGCACGCATCGGCGCCTTTCTCGTCCGACATGCCCGTGGTGTCGACGCCCAGGGCGTGACCCACATCCTTGAGCCGCGTTGCGGCGACCTCCGCATTGTACCTCTGAACATGCGGCAGCAGGATTGCGTTGCAGACGCCGTGCGGCAGGTCGTAGAAGCCGCCGAGCTGATGCGCCATCGCATGCACATAGCCGAGCGATGCGTTGTTGAACGCCATGCCCGCCATGAAGCCCGCGTAGGACATCGCCTCGCGAGCGGCGAGGTTCTGCCCGTCGGCGACCGCGTCGCGAAGGTTGTTCGAGATGATAGACACGGCTTTCAGCGCGCAGGCGTCCGTGATGGGCGTGGCGGCGATGGAAACGTAGGCCTCTATGGCGTGGGTCAGCGCGTCCATGCCGGTGGCGGCGGTCAGCGGCGCGGGCTTGCCGAGCATCAGCACGGGATCGTTGACCGAGAGGATCGGCGTCGTGTGCCGATCCACGATGGCCATCTTCACGTGACGGTCCTCGTCGGTGATGATGCAGAAGCGCGTCATTTCGCTCGCCGTGCCCGCCGTGGTGTTGATCGCGATCAGCGGGAGCTGCGGCTTGGGCGATTTGTCGACACCCTCGTAATCCTTGATGCTGCCGCCGTTGGTGGCTGTCAGCGCAATGCCTTTCGCGCAATCATGCGCGGAGCCGCCGCCGAGCGAGATCACGACATCGCACTCTTCCTGCCGGAGCAGCGCAAGCCCGTCCTCGACGTTCTTCACGGTCGGATTTGGCTGGGCGCCGGGAAAGATCGCGCTCGACACGCCGCGCTCGGTCAGGAGGGAGGCGACTTTCTCCGCAGCGCCGAGCTTGTACATGCCCATGTCCGTAACAATCAGCGCACGCCTGAAGCCCTTGGCCTTCGCGTGATCGGCCGCCCCCGAGAGGCAGCCCGCGCCGAAGAGATTGAGCGAGGGGATGAAAAAAGTGGTTTCCGCCATGGTGCGTTTCCTTCCATGAGAGCTTTTTATCCGGCGCACGCTGGTGCGCCGCGCGGCTTCTCCCGTTCTTCAAGGGGCGGGACGGTCGAGCGCCCTGCTGCGGGACATCAAAGCAGGGACCGTGCCATAGTGCTAAGTATTTGAAATAATGCGAAATTGCGGCGGGTGAACTGTTTCGCCGCGCTGTGGTATTTCGTGACACTGTGCCAGAACGAGACAGGCGCTTTTATAAGACTTATGTTTTTCTTGCGCGTTGGCCGCCTTTTCGGTGACAATGTTACCAAATTCAAAGGATGCCCTCGAAGCGCATCCTGACAGGGAGACATGCCGATGGAGAACGCCGCAAAGGGCGCGTCGTCGTTGGATCGCGCCCGCAAGATGCTGGATCGCGGGGAAATTCCGCCCGCCGCCCTCGTTGGCGCGACCGTCTCGCGAAGCTGGGAACGATGTCTCGGCGCGGGGCTTGTTCCGCGGTTCAATGCGGAAGACCGGATTTCCACCGCGCGCCTGAAGGAAACGCTGGAGCGCCGGCGCGAGCTTCTGACACGCGCGCGTCCCGTCATGGACTATCTCTATGCGCAGGTGCGCGGCTCCGGCAGCATGGTCGTCCTCGCCGACGAGCAGGGCGTGCTGATCGAGGCGCTGGGCGACGCCGACTTCGTGGAGCGTGCCTCGCGCGTTGCGCTCAAGCCGGGGGCGTCGTGGCATGAAACGAGCCGGGGCACCAATGCCATCGGAACCGCCATCGTCGAAGGCGCGGCGGTGCTTGTGCATGGGGCCGAGCATTTTCTTGAGCACAACCGCTTTCTGACTTGCGCCGCCGCGCCCGTGACGGGTTCGGACGGGCGCATTCTCGGTGTCATCGATGTGTCGGGCCATCATCGCGTACGGCATCCGCACACGTCGGGTCTTGTCAGCGCGGCGAGCCATATGATCGAGAATCGCCTTTTCGAACTTCACCACGAGAGCCACATGCGGCTTCGGCTTCATCCGCAGGCGGAAGGCATCGGCACGCTCGCCGAAGGGCTTGTCGCGCTCGCCGAGGACGGCCGCATCGCCGGTGCGAACCATGCGGCGCGCGTGCTTCTCGACCTCCGGGCCGAAGACATCGGAAGCGCCGCGATCGGCGCCGTCCTGTCGCTCGACATGGCGCGCCTTTGCGATCTCGCGCGCCGCCAGACGGGCCGCGTCGAACCCACCGTCAGCCGCGCGGGGCGGCCTCTGTGTCTTCGCATCGAACCGGGCAGCCGGATCGCTCCGCCGCGCCGGCGGGAGACGCCGCTTGCCCTGCCGCTTCGGGATCCGCTCGCCGACCTCGACACGGGCGACGAGACGATGAAGCTCGTGATCGACCGGGCCCGCAAGGTGGCGGGCAAGCCGATCCCGATCCTGCTTCAGGGCGAGTCGGGCGCAGGCAAGGAGCGCGTTTCCGCCGCTATCCATGCTTCCGGGCCGCGCAAGGATGCGCCGTTCGTCGCGGTGAACTGCGCGGCGTTGCCGGAACACCTGATCGAATCGGAGCTGTTCGGATATGCACCGGGTGCCTTCACCGGCGCTCGCCGCGAGGGATCACCCGGCCGCATCCGCGAGGCGAACGGCGGCACGCTGTTTCTCGACGAGATCGGTGACATGCCGCTTTCGCTGCAATCGCGCCTCTTGCGCGTGCTTCAGGAGCGCGAGGTGGTTCCGCTCGGCGGCGGCAAGCCCGCGAAGGTGGATTTTGCCCTGATCGCGGCGAGCCACAAGCCGCTCAAGGCCGAGGTGGAGGCAGGACGCTTCCGCGCCGATCTCTATTATCGGCTGAACGGCCTTACACTGAAGCTTCCGGCGCTCCGCGAGCGCACCGATTTCGCGGCCATCGTCGCGCGCATGCTCTCGGCGTTCGAGCCGGGAAGGTCGCTGATGCTGGCGCCGGACGTGGCCGCCGCGTTTGCCCGCTATCGCTGGCCGGGCAATCTGCGCCAGCTTTCGAATGCGCTGCTTTTTGCATGCGCCGTGGTCGACGAGGGTGAGGTCGTGATCGGCTGGCGGCACCTGCCGGACGACCTGATCGAGGATCTTCAGAACCTCGATACCCCGTCCAGGATGGCGGATGACGCCTGCGCAGCCGACTCGCTTCGCGCCAGTTCCGACATCATGATCGAGCGGGCCGTGCTCGCAAGCGAAGGCAACATGTCGGAGGCCGCGCGCCGTCTCGGCATCAGCCGCAACACGCTCTACCGCAGGCTCAAGGCTTGCCCGCGACCGCGCCCGAAGACGCGCCCGCTACAGTAAGCACGCGATAATCCAGATAGCCTCAAGTCATGTCGTCACTTATTCTACAATGCGAGTGTCATATGAACGATAGCTCTTGAAGAGAGCCTTTGTGTCGTGAAAATATTGATAAAGCTTAACGCGATATGGATTTATTGCGATACAGGGGCGCGTTGCATCAATCTCGCCGCCATTCCTTCGTAAAAGCCGTTTTATTTGGGAATGCATATAGCGTTTTTTACTTCGATTAAAGTAATGATTGATCCAGGGGGCGATGGGCTCCGCAGCAAGGCCATGCAACCCGATTGCATCCGCCAAAGCCGACTGTTCCAGTGTGCGCTGCCAATCGCGCGTGGGCAGAATTTCATCGATGATGTGAAGTGTGTCTTCGATGAGCGCTTCGCCCCAACCTGAACGAACGCCGATCACGCCGCTATTGCATTCAAAGCAGGTCCGATTTTCCGTATGGCGGTCCTGATGCGGAAACGGCTTCGTCACACGCTGCGCATAGGCAGGTGCCGTGGCACTGCTGATTTCGTGCACGATAGGCCCGTCGCCTATCCTGTCGCGGATAGCACGCACGAAGCCAGGCAAAATGAACGTATCCGTATCCAGAAAAACACAGGTGCCGCCGAACTGTTTGATGGCGTGAAGCATTATCCATGGCTTCGCGCGGAAGAGGTAGGAATGCGGCCCCATCATTTCGGCCATGACCGCACTGACATCTTCTACCTGAACAGGGATGTTCTTGTAATCGGCCGGAACATTTGTGTAAACGACAATCGAAGAATTATCATCGAGGTCGGCGCGAAGGGTAGAGATACTATACAAGGCTTCCAGATACAGGACGCGCGGCTCTGACGTCGAAAGTCCGCCCTGCTTCGCAAGATCCAGATATAAAAAAGTGAGCTTATCGCTATTCATCTCATCACAGCCTCTCGCCTGATCCCTACGGGTATTATGGGGGAAGCATTCATCGTGCAATCGAAAAGCCGTGAGCGCGCCCGCCTGAGATCGGGGCCAGAGCCAGGCTCTTTGACACGCAGGAAACTGGCGGCGCGCGCAGGGTAGGGCGGCTTTTGTTGCGGTAAGTCGGAGGCGGCGCGTCAGCCGCTACAATAGCTCGCGGCGGTAACGGCTCAGCAGCCACAGGAAGAACGGCCCGCCGAGCGCGCTCGTGAGGATGCCGACCGGCAGTTCCGCGGGCGCCACGGCGGTGCGCGCGATGAGATCCGCCGAGACGAGCAAGAGCGCGCCGAGCAGCGCCGATCCCGGCAAAACGACGCGATGATCCGCGCCCGCAAACAGGCGCACGATGTGCGGCGCGGCAAGGCCGACGAAGCCGATGATGCCCGAGACGGCGACGGCCGCGCCTGCGCCGAGCGCCGACAGCATGATGACCTGATTTTTGAGGCGCCCGGCGTTCACGCCGAGATGCTCCGCCTCGCGCTCGCCAAGCAGATAGACGTTCAGAACCGGTGCCAGCCGCAGCAGGAGGACGGATGCCGCGATCATGGCGACGGCGGCGGGGATGAGGCTCGCCCAGTTCGTGCGTCCGAGGCTGCCCAGCGTCCAGAACGTTACCTGACGAAGCTGTTCGTCCGAGCTCGCGAAGGAAAGATAGCCGAGCGCCGCGCCCGCTATCGCGTTGATCGCGATGCCCGCGAGGATCAGCGACGAGCCGGACAGCGCTCCCGCTCGCCTGGACAGGGCGTAAACGCCGAGAAGCGCAGCCATGCCGCCTCCGAACGCGGCAACGGGAAGCGCGAACGGTCCCGCGATGGCAAGCGCTCCCGGGATCACCGCGTTGCCCAGCACGATCACGAAAGCGACCCCGAGCGCCGCCCCGCTCGACACGCCTATGATACCGGGATCGGCCAGCGGATTGCGGAAAAGCCCTTGCAGCGCCGCGCCCGACAGGCCCAGCACCGCGCCCACGCACAGCCCCAGAACAAGCCGGGGCAGGCGGATGGACTGGACGATTTCGCCATAGGGCCCCTGCGCCTCGTGGAAGGGCGAGAGGGCGCCGAAAACATCGCCGAGCGGGATCGGCACGGCCCCGACGACGAGCCCCGCGAGAGAAGCGACGCTGAGCCCCGCCGCGAGGCATACGAGAAAAAGCCGCCTCGTTCTGATCTGCGCCGCGCGCATGTCGCGGATGCGGGCACTCACTTCTATGGCTGCGCTTGTCACAACGCTTTCTTCTCCGCCGCTTTCTCACGGATGGCGTGGGCGAAATCGGACAGCGCCTGCGGCAGGCGCGGGCCGAAGCTCAGGAGATAGCTGCCTTCGCGGCCGAAGATGCGCTTCTCCTTCGCGGCGGGGGTGAGCCGAAGCGCCGCATTGCTCGCCACCGCGTCGACGCCGCCCATCTGTTGCAGCGTCTGATCCATCAGTCCGATGGCATCGGGAGAGGCTGCCGCTGCTGCTTCGAGCGAAATCGGCTTGTAGCCGGTGTGCGCTGCGAAGACATTCTCGCCACCCGCGAGCCGGATCAGCGAGTCGGCTGCGGTGCCCGTACCGGCGGCCATAGGCGGCCCGCTGCCAGCGGTGATGATGAAGAGAACGCGCGGGTGGCCGGGCAGGTCCGCGATCTCGGCTTTGACCTTCGTCAGGTCTTGTACAAGCCTTGTCGTGAGCGTCGCTCCTGCCGCTTTCGCGTTCAGCGCGTCCGCGATGGTCGTCACCTTCTGGATCAGGCCCTCGGCGCTGTGCGGATCGGGGACGCGTACCACGCGAACGCCCGCGGATTCGATCTGTTTCAGCACCTCGGCGGGGCCTGCACTTGCGGCAGCGATCACGATATCGGGCTTCAGCGACAGCACGCCCTCCGCGCCGAGCTGGCGCATGTAGCCGACATCGGGCAGGGCACCGGCCTCGGCTGGATATGTCGAGGTGGTGTCGCGGCCGACGACGCTGCTTCCTTCGCCGAGCGCAAACACGATTTCTGTGACGTCGCCGCCAACTGTGATGACGCGCTTGCCGCCGTCGGCTGCCCGGACCGGGGAAAGCGCGGCTGCCAAAAGAGCGGCCATAAGCAAAAGGAGCCGCGATACAGGCTTCATTCGAACCTCTCTACGCTGCATCGAAAAGGGGAAGGCTGGCGGCTATTTCGAGCCACGCCGGGGACTGTAACTGGTCGGAGCTTTGTGCGCTAAAGACCCGCACGATGCGAAGCCCTCGGGCGTCGAAAAGGTCGAGCGAGGTGAAGATCCCGTCAGCGGAGGGCTCGCGCGCTACCCATGCGGAACAGATGGCCGCTTCATGCAGGTGCATGTTGAAGCGTGGATCGAGGATATTGTACCAGGGGCCTGTCGCCATGACCTTGGCGATTGGCCCGGTGTAACTCTGGATCGCGCCGGAATTGCCGACGACGACGCCGATGGGCGTTGCCGTTGCCGCCGCCTTTTCGAGAGCGGCGCGGAGCGCGCGCGGGGCAACGCGGGTACGGTGGCCGGGCATTGGATCCGGTGGCGCAAGGCGGGAAGGCGTCACGTCGAGTTCGTTCGATTGCTCGGCGTGCATGAAGTGCCCGACGATGGCGTCGAAGGCCGCGCGGTCGGTGTTCTCGGTCTGGTAGACCTTGTGCACCGCCGTGCCATCCGCGTCGAAAAACTGAAGGCTGGTCATGATCATGCCCATCTCGCCTTCGTCGGTGAGCTTGTAGGCGTGGCGCCAGTGGCCAAGGAAGAGCTGAAGCTCCAATCCCTCGCCGCGCACGCTGACGGCGTCGCCATCGATGGCGACGGTTTCGAACGTGCCGTGCTTCTCGTGGACGCAATGCTCGTTGCGCGTAAGCGCCAGCACCTCGCCGACGCCGGATAGCGCGCGAACGATGTCTGCGAAATCGGGTTCTAGGCGGATGGCCTCGTGCCCAACTTTTGCCGCCACAAATTCCGCCTCGCTGACGCCGAGACGTGTGGCGGCGTCGCGCGCGCGCAGTTTTTCCGCTTCCCTCAGACGAAGTATCGCTTCCCTGAGTGCGCCGCCCCGAAGCCGCTCGCCACGGGCCGGAATGCCGTCCTCCAACATCCGGTCCTCCTCCGCCTGAATCTTGCCGGAGTATAGTCTGCGGCGAAGGGGGTATTCAATGGTAAATATCTAATTTAGAACGATAATATGTTTAATATGAGCCAGATGCGCGATGGTAACGAAGCGCCAGGAAAGCAGCAACGAAGCGTTTATCTCGCGGCGGGGCAGCTCTCGCCCGGGCTTTTTTCACGGATGGACCTTGCGCGGAGCCGTCGCGGTGTAAGGCGCGGCGTCGCCCCCCAACCGCCGGTTGGCGGTCGCTCCATCTCCTGCTAAAGCGGAGCTAGGCGAAGCGCGGGAGGCTCGGCGATGGACCTGATGGCGATTGCATTTCCGTTCAACGACCCCGTGGCGGTATATATCGGGCCGCTCGGCATCCGCTGGTATGGCCTTGCCTACATGGCGGGGCTGCTGCTCGGCTGGCTCTACATGCGCCGTCTCTGCGGAAACGAACGCCTTTGGGGCGGCCCGTCGCCGATGACGCCTTATCAGGCCGACGACTTCCTTTTCTGGGCGACGCTCGGCACCGTTCTGGGCGGGCGGCTCGGCTTCTTCCTGATGTACGAACCGACAATGCTGCTGCACGATCCGCTGCGCTTTTTCCGCCTCTGGGAAGGCGGCATGGCGTTTCACGGCGGATTGCTCGGCGTGGGCGCGGCGATCTGGATTTTCGCGCGGCTGAACCGCATCCCCGTGCGCTCGCTGATGGACCTGGCGGCGGCGGCGGTGCCGTTCGGGCTCTTCTTCGGGCGGCTCGCGAATTTCATCAATGGCGAGATTTACGGGCGGCTCAGCGATGTTCCTTGGGCGGTGGAGTTTCCCGCGCGCGTGCTGCTGGCGGGCGACGCCGCCGGGCCGCGCCACCCGACGCAGCTTTACGAGGCAGCACTCGAAGGTCTCGCGATGTTTTTCCTGTTGCGCTATTTCACGCATACGCGGCTTGCGCTGGAACGGCCGGGGCTCGTGACCGGCGTCTTTCTGGCGGCTTATGGGGTGTTCCGCATCGTCGCGGAGTATTTCAAGGAATGGGACTTCGGCCAGTTCTTCACGACGGCTTATTTCTCGGAAGGCGTGGTGTATTCGCTGCCGATGATTGCGCTGGGAGTTTGGTTCGTGGCGACGGCACGGCGGGGGAGCGGGAAGGAGCCGGCAACGGCATAAAGCGGGGGCGCTGATCTCATCCGCGAGAGGGTTCGGGGCGCGTTCGAGCGATGGAAGCTTCGGGGCACCGTTCTTGCGAACAACGTCGGCTTTCTCTCCTGTCTCCGGCGATCGATGCTGACTTGACGCGGGCCGACACAAGAACGCTTTGGGCTCTTCGGCGCGCCGTTACGCGAAAGCGACCGGTACGCTTCGCCGCCGCTACTTGATCGCCTATATATGGACGGCAGACGCTCCCTTTCTCCGGGAGCGGCTGCGATATCCACCCGCCAACCGCGCCATTCCCGCAGAACAGTTCGCCATGCCGCGCCCATGATCATTCCTCTCGTCGTTGCCTGCGGGCTGTTCATGGAAAGCCTCGACGCGACGGTCATTGCCACGTCACTGCCAGCCATCGCGGCGAGCCTCAACGAAGACCCGATCACGCTGAAGCTCGCGATGACGAGCTACCTTCTCAGCCTTGCCGTGTTCATCCCGATTTCCGGCTGGGTGGCGGACAAGTATGGCGCACGCAGGGTTTTCATGGCGGCTATCGTCGTCTTCGCGGCGGGATCGATGCTGTGTGGACTGTCGAACGGCCTGCCCGAGTTCATAGCCTTTCGCATCCTGCAAGGAATTGGCGGGGCCATGATGGTGCCGGTTGGCCGGCTCCTGATCCTCCGCTCCGTGCCGAAGCATGAGTTGATCCGCGCCCTGGCATGGCTGACGATCCCGGCGATGTTCGGCCCGGTGGTCGGGCCGCCCCTCGGAGGTTTCATCACGACCTACCTGGACTGGCGCTGGATCTTCTACGTGAACGTGCCCATCGGAGCGCTCGGCTTGTTCCTGTCGTGGCGTTTTTTCGAGAACATACGCGAGGAGCGCTCGCCACCGCTCGACAGGACGGGCTTCGTTCTATCCGGCCTCGCGCTGGCCGCCATCGTGTTCGGGCTCGCGCTTCTGGGCGAAACTCACGAGTCCATGCTGACGGGCGCGGCCATGACGTTGGGGGGCGTCTTTTTCGGCGCCGCGTATGTGCGTCATGCTTTTCGCGTCGACAACCCGGTGATCGACCTCAGGCTTCTCGGCATTTCCACATTCCGCGCCGGGGTGATAGGGGGGTCGGTGTTCAGGATTGGGATCGGCGCGATGCCGTTCCTTTTGCCGCTGATGCTGCAACTCTGTTTTGGGCTTTCGCCGTTTCAGTCGGGCATGCTCACGCTTGCAGCGGCGGCAGGCGCGCTCGTCATGAAGACGACGGCACCGGTGATCATCCGGCGCTTCGGGTTTCGCAATGTGCTGATCGTCAACGCCGCCGTCAGTTCGGCGTTCATCGCTCTGTCGGGCTTTTTTACCGACGCGACTCCACACGCCGCCATCGTGGCCATTCTCCTCGCGGGCGGCTTCTTCCGTTCGCTGGAATTCACGGCCATCAACGCATTGGCCTATGCCGACGTCAAGCCGTCCCAGATGAGCCGCGCGACGAGTTTCGCGAGCGTGGCGCAGCAGGTTTCGCTTTCGCTCGGCGTCGCTATCGGAGCGCTCGTCTTGCAGGCGTCACAGGCGACGAGGGGCGAGCCCGCGCTGACGCAGGCCGATTTCGCAACGTCATTCTGGGTCGTGGCGGCTCTATCGGCACTGGCGACGGTGTCGTTCTGGCGATTGCCCGAAGGGGCCGGGGCATCGCTGTCTTACCGGCCGGAAACCGACCGCGAGGCAGAGTCCTCCGGCGGCGTGCCTGTCGCGGTGAAACACGATTGACAGTCGAAGGATGGCGCCCGACGTCCTGCGTCAGGCGGAAAGGCGCTCCACCATGGTTTCGACGCCGAAGAGGAACATCCCCGAGCCGCCGATGAGAATGTGGGACACCGTCGCCGCCATCAGCGAGTTGGTGCGGGCGAAGATCCATCCCCAGAGAATGCCGGGCAGGAACGCTGCAAGCGCGAAGGCGAGGCTGATATGCGCATGCGCCGCCGCGAACACGAGGTTGGACGCGAGGATGGAGGCCCAGCGGCGTTTCAATTCGCTCCCGTGCAGAAACGCGTAGAGCGGTGCCTGAATGCCGGAACGCGCGACGAACTCCTGCATCGGGGTCAACAACAGATAAACCGCAAGCGCGACCCAGTACCACGCCGAACCGCTCCCCAGATGCCCATCCACCTGAACGTCGGCCCTGTCGATAAGGGGGAGGTCCGCAAAGCTCTGCGTGCTGCTGATGAGCAGCCATTTCACGGTGATGAAGAACAGTATGAACATTGCCGACACGCGCAGCGAATACGCCAATGCCGGACGCCAGTTGCGGAGCTGAAGCCCGAAGAAGCTCAGCGGAAAGCCGCTTGTCGCGATGATGGGTATGAAGGAGAGGCTGAAAAGCAGGATGATGAGCGGCGAAAGCGCGAAATTTGCATGCGCCACGCTTTTGAAGGCCGGCAGGAAACTCAGCGTCAGCGTGTAAAAGGACAGAAGACACAAGGTGGTGACGACGATGTGTCCGACGCCGTTGCGGTACGCGGAGAATTCGTTTTCGAGCTGTAGCGTGTTCACACGCAGGGTCACCGATTCATCGGCATGGCGGGCGATATGGTGGCGAAGCTTGCTCGTCACGATCTCCCTGAGCCGCCTTGTGCGGCGGAGCCGTGCCGAACCGCTGAGGTCGAGCACCGCCACCGTCGCTTCGACCGTCGCCGTGAAGGTCAGTGCGCTCGGCTTTCCGTCGACGAAGGAGAGTTCGCCGAAGATGTCGCCTCGCCGCATCAGGCCGATCTCGTATGACGTGGGCACCCCTTCGATGGGCGAAAGCCCGAGCTTCGTGGCGGCTACCTGCCCTTCGATGACGATGAAAATCTTGCCGGGATTTCGTTGCCCTTCGGCCAAGATCTCCCGACCCGGCTTGAAACGCTTATACTTTACGTGGGGAAGAATGAGCCTGATTTGCGCGCGCGAAAGGCTCGAAAACAGAGCATTTCTGGGAATCTCGATAGTGTTGTTTCTTACCCTCGCGTGAAGGCGAGGCAGGGCCGGGGCGGCCAGTGTATTTGCCAATTCAACCATATGCTCCCAAAACCGCTCTTCAGATTCAGTCTATCGATTTTCTCCAGTGTATGCTCTTCAAAACCGCGTAATGATAAAACGATCCCGCAGTGCATGCCTGTTATGCTTTCGTATGCTACTGAGGGTAGCTGAATCGAACAGGCTTCGCGTTTCACATTTCATTACAATTGGACATGACGGCCGCCCGGGCAGCACGCGGTCCCGACGGCGCGCACAAAAAAGGCCGGGAAAGCCCCGGCCTTTTTGCTCAATCCTTTGACGCGGAACGCTACCGGCGCAGATCCGGCGGCACGGCCTCGGCCGCGATCCGCGCGACGGCCTCGTCGAGCGGCAGCGTCTCCTGCGCCTGGCTGCCGAGCCTGCGCACGGACACGGTCCGCTCTTCCGCCTCGCGCTTGCCGACGACGAACAGCACCGGCACCTTCGCAAGGCTGTGCTCGCGCACCTTGTAGTTGATCTTCTCGTTGCGAAGATCGGTTTCGGCGCGAACGCCCGCCGCCGCCAGCGCCGCCTCGACCTCGCCCGCATAAGCATCGGCGTCGGAAACGATGGTCGCCACCACGGTCTGAACCGGCGAGAGCCACAGCGGCAGATGCCCGGCGTAGTTCTCGATCAGGATGCCGAGGAAGCGCTCCAGACTGCCGAACAGCGCGCGGTGGATCATCACCGGCGTATGCTTCGCGCCGTCCTCGCCGATATAGAACGCGCCGAGCCGCACCGGCAGGTTGAAGTCGAGCTGGATCGTCCCGCATTGCCATTCGCGGCCGATCGCGTCGCGCAGCGTGTATTCGAGCTTCGGGCCGTAGAACGCGCCTTCGCCGGGGTTCAGCGTATAGGGCTCGCCCGCCGCTTCCACGGCGGCCTTCAGCGCGGCCTCCGCCTTGTCCCAGACCTCGTCGGAGCCGACGCGTTTCTCGGGACGCGTGGACAGCTTGATGGCGACGTCCTCGAAGCCGAAGTCGCGATAGATCGACAAGAGGAGGCTGTTCAGATGCACGCACTCTTCCGTGATCTGCTCGGGCGTGCAGAAAATGTGCGCGTCATCCTGCGTGAAGTGCCGCACGCGCATGATGCCGTGAAGCGCTCCGCTCGGTTCGTAGCGGTGCACCTTGCCGAACTCCGCGATGCGAAGCGGCAGGTCGCGGTAGCTCTTCAGCCCGTTCTTGAAGATCTGGATATGGCCGGGGCAGTTCATCGGCTTGCAGCAGAACACGCGCTCGTCGGGCGTCTCGGTGACGAACATGTTCTCGCCGAACTTCTCCCAGTGACCCGATTGCTCCCAGAGCTTGCGTTCCATCATGTCGGGCGAATTCACCTCGACATGGCCGCTCGCGTGCTGGCGGCGGCGCATGAACGCGATGAGCGCCTGGAACACCGTCCAGCCTTTCGGGTGCCAGAAGACCGAGCCCGGCGCCTCTTCCTGCAGGTGGAACAGGTCCATCTCGCGGCCGAGGCGGCGGTGGTCGCGCTTCTCGGCTTCCTCCAGCATGGTGAGGTAAGACTTGAGCTGCTCGTCGCTCGCCCAGGCCGTGCCGTAGATGCGCTGAAGCTGCTCGCGGTTCGAATCGCCGCGCCAGTAGCTTCCCGCGAGGCGCATCAGCTTGAACGCCTTGCCGACCTTGCCCGTCGAGGGCAGATGCGGGCCGCGGCACAGGTCGAGCCAGTCGCCCTGCCTGTAGATCTTAAGATCCTGACCCTCGGGGATGGCGTCGATCAGTTCGACCTTGAAGCCCTCGCCTTCGGCGGCGAAGAAGTCCTGCGCCTTCTCGCGCGACCACACTTCCTTCACGAAGGGCTTATCGGCCGCGATGATCTCGCGCATCTTCGCCTCGATCTTTTCGAGGTCGTCGGGCGTGAAGCTCTCTTCGCGGTAGAAATCGTAATAGAAGCCGTTCTCGATGACGGGGCCGATGGTGACCTGCGTGCCGGGAAAAAGCTCCTGCACGGCCTCGGCCATCACGTGGGCGGCGTCGTGGCGGATGAGTTCCAGCGCTTCGGGGTCGTCGCGGGTGACGATCTTGACGCGCGCGTCGGCCTCGATCGGGTCGGCGAGGTCGGCAAGCTTGCCGTCGAGCGCGACCGCCACGGCCTTTTTAGCCAGCGATTTCGAGATGGATGCGGCGAGTTCCGCGCCGGTGATGGCGGCGTCGAAAGAGCGTGCGGAACCGTCGGGAAACGTCAGCGTAATCATGGTGTGCCTCTCACTCCCGCCTACTTGCGCGGGTAAGATGTTGGGATGCCCCCGTATTGGCTTCTGCGCCGGGCTGTGTCAAGAGCGGGGGAGCGACAATCAAAAAGCACTTCTATCTAAGGTGCGCTCGTTTTGCACCGCTTACTAAGCCGGGCACAGAACGCCCGCCCCTTTAAATTCCGCGCGACCGGGGCGAGTTAAGGCGCTATAACCTGCGGCAGAACGCGCAGGGACAGGACTTCCTTGACACAGACACATATCGCGATACGCGGCGCGCGCGAGCATAACCTCAAGAACGTCTCGCTCGACATTCCGCGCGAAAAGCTCGTGGTCATCACGGGCCTGTCCGGCTCCGGCAAATCGAGCCTCGCCTTCGACACCATCTATGCCGAGGGCCAGCGCCGCTATGTCGAAAGCCTGTCGGCCTATGCGCGCCAATTCCTTGAGATGATGCAGAAGCCCGACGTCGACCTGATCGACGGCCTTTCGCCCGCCATCTCCATCGAGCAGAAGACGACGAGCCGCAATCCGCGCTCCACCGTTGGCACCGTCACCGAGATTTACGATTACATGCGCCTTTTGTGGGCGCGCGTCGGCGTGCCCTATTCGCCAGCGACCGGGCTTCCCATCGAGAGCCAGACCGTCAGCCAGATGGTGGATCGCGTGCTCGAATTGCCCGAGGGCACGCGGCTTTACCTGCTCGCGCCGATGATTCGGGGCCGGAAGGGCGAATATCGCAAGGAACTCGCGGACCTTCAGAAGCGCGGCTTCCAGCGCGTAAAGATCGACGGCACGTTCCACGAGATCCCGGACGCGCCGGCGCTCGACAAGAAGTTCAAGCACGACATCGACGTGGTGGTGGACCGTATCGTGGTGCGCGGCGATATCGGCACGCGGCTTGCGGACAGCTTCGAGACGGCGCTCGAACTCGCGGACGGCATCGCCATCGTGGAATTCGCCGACGCGGCCAAGGCCGAGCCGGAAGCGGACGGCGGCGGCAAGAAGAAAAAAGCCGCCGCGAAGGCGGACGAGCCGCGCCGCATCACCTTCTCGCAGCGCTTCGCCTGCCCCGTTTCAGGCTTCACCATCGACGAGATCGAGCCACGCCTGTTCTCGTTCAACAACCCGTTCGGCGCCTGCCCGAAATGCGACGGCCTCGGCACGGAATTGAAGTTCGAGCCGCAGCTCGTCGTGCCCGATCAGTCGCTTTCGCTGCGCAAGGGCGCGATCGTGCCTTGGGCGCGCACCGGCAACACCTCGCCCTATTACACGCAGACGCTCGACGCCATCGCCGCCCACTTCAACGTCTCCATGGAAACGCCGTGGAGCAAGCTGCCGAAAAAGGTGCAGGACACGATCCTGTTCGGCTCGGGCGGCGAGGTGATCGCCTTCACCTATGACGACGGCATGCGCACCTACACCACGCGCAAGGCGTTCGAGGGCGTCATCACGAATATCGAGCGGCGCTGGAAGGAAACCGACAGCCAATGGGTGCGCGAGGAGCTTTCGCGCTACCAGTCGAACCAGCCTTGCGAGGAGTGCAACGGCTTCCGCTTGAAGCCGCAGGCGCTCGCGGTGAAGATCGACGGCCTGCATATCGGCGAGGCGTCCCGGATGTCGATCAAGGCGGCAAACGACTGGTTCGCGACGCTGTCGGGCAAGCTCACGCCGAAGCAGAACGAAATCGCGACGCGCATCCTGAAGGAGATCCGCGAGCGGCTGCGCTTCCTGAACGACGTCGGTCTCGATTACCTCGCGCTCAGCCGCAACTCGGGCACCCTGTCCGGCGGTGAAAGCCAGCGCATCCGGCTCGCCTCGCAGATCGGCTCGGGGCTGACGGGCGTGCTCTATGTGCTCGACGAGCCGTCCATCGGCCTCCACCAGCGCGACAACGCGCGGCTCCTCGACACGCTGAAGCACCTGCGCGACCTCGGCAATTCGGTGATCGTGGTCGAGCATGACGAGGACGCGATCCTCACCGCCGATCATGTGGTCGACATCGGCCCAGGCGCCGGCGTTCATGGCGGACGCGTGATCGCCGAAGGCACGCCCTCCGAGATCAAGGCGCACCCGGAAAGCCTCACCGGGCAATATCTTACGGGTAAACGAGCGGTGCCGCTGCCGACGGCGCGCCGCAAGATCGACAAGCGCCGCATGCTGACGGTGCGCGGCGCGCGGGGCAACAATCTGAAGGACGTCACGGCCTCGATCCCGCTCGGCTGCTTCACGGCGGTCACGGGCGTGTCTGGCGGCGGCAAGTCCACGCTCCTCATCGAGACGATCCAGAAGGCGGCATCGCGGCGGCTGAACGGGGGAGGCGAGACGCCCGAACCGTTCGACGCGCTCGACGGCATCGAATTTCTCGACAAGGTCATCGACATCGACCAGTCCCCCATCGGCCGCACACCGCGCTCGAACCCGGCCACCTATACCGGCGCGTTCGGCCCCATCCGCGACTGGTTCTCGGGGCTGCCCGAGGCGAAGGCGCGCGGCTATCTGCCGGGACGCTTCTCGTTCAACGTAAAGGGCGGACGCTGCGAGGCGTGCCAGGGTGACGGTGTCATCAAGATCGAAATGCACTTCCTGCCGGACGTCTATGTGACGTGTGACGTCTGCAAGGGCCACCGCTACAATCGCGAGACGCTCGACATCAGGTTCAAGGGCAAGTCCATCGCCGACGTGCTCGACATGACGGTGGACGAGGCGGCGGAGTTCTTCAAGGCGGTGCCGTCCGTGCGCGACAAGATGGAGACGCTGCAACGCGTCGGCCTCGGCTACATCAAGGTCGGTCAGCAGGCGACGACGCTGTCGGGCGGCGAGGCGCAGCGTGTGAAGCTGTCGAAGGAGCTGTCGCGGCGAGCAACCGGCAAGACGCTCTACATCCTCGACGAACCGACCACGGGGCTGCATTTCCACGACGTGGCGAAGCTGCTCGAAGTGCTGCACCAGCTTGTGGACGCGGGCAACACGGTGGCGGTGATCGAGCACAATCTCGAAGTGATCAAGACCGCTGACTGGGTGATCGACCTTGGGCCCGAAGGCGGCGACGGCGGCGGCCGCATCGTGGCTGAGGGCCGCCCGGAGGACATCGCGGAGGCGGAGGCGAGCTATACGGGGCGGTTCCTGAAGGAGCTGCTCCAGCGCCGCCCCGCAGCGAAAGGGAAGGCGAAGGTGTCGGCGCGGGCTGCGGAGTAACGGGAGGAACAGATGGCGGGCTGCTGCAATAACGGTGTTTGCGAGGGGGACACTCGTCGGGGCGGTCCTTCCTTCAAACGCGTATTGTGGATCGTTCTTTTCATCAACGCCGTCATGTTCGTCGTGGAAATTGTCGCCGGTGTCGCAGCGGGGTCAGCGTCCCTGCAAGCCGACGCGCTGGACTTCCTTGGCGACACGGCGAACTATGCGATCAGCTTGTTCGTCGTCGGGCTGGCGCTGCGGTATCGCAGCATGGCAGCGCTGGCCAAAGGCGCGACCATGGGGCTGTTCGGCCTCTGGGTTATGGCAACCGTGGTATGGCATCTGCAAGCGGGGACGGTGCCGGCGCCGCAGACGATGGGCTTGGTCGGCGTTGCCGCGCTCATCAGTAACGCGATCTGTCTCGCGCTTCTCTATGCCTATCGCAACGGCGAATCGAATATGCGCTCGGTGTGGGTGTGTTCGCGCAACGACGTTCTGGGCAACGTTGCCGTGCTGCTGGCGGCACTCGGCGTATTTGGAACCGGCACAGGCTGGCCTGATCTGGTCGTAGCCGCGATTATGGCAGCACTCGGGTTGCAAGGCGCGGCCGTCGTTATGCGGCATGCCACGGCCGAACTGCGTGCAACGAGCCGCGCAGGGCGAACGGCGGCTTCGGTGGAACCCTCGGCCAGCAGCCCGTTTTAGAAACGCCGGGCCGTAGCCACGCACGCCGCGCATTCGTCAACGCGCAGCCTTGCCGGAATATCGGCCTTGTAGGCCTTTTTTCGCTGTTTCATGCAGGCGGGATGGACGCCCAGTCATGCTCTGAGACGGGCGGGGAAAGATAAAGGCGATCAATGGTGGCCGCCTTGTTCATGCGGTGTGCGTCCCGGCTTAACGCATCTTCTGATGCGGGGGCATCGCCTGCGTGAGTTACCGGATTTTCTCCCAAGTGGCCGCCACTGTCGGGGCCACGCATTTTCCCTTCCGATAGAACTTGCCGACGCCGCATTTGCCCGGCGCGGGCTTGACCTTCTTGACCGCGACCGGCGCAGGACAGTCGCCGCAAAGGTAATTCCAGAACGGGCCGTTGAACGTGGTGATCGTGTAGGCCTGAACGCATTGCGCGCTGGCCGATGAAATTGCGCCGGCGCAAGCCATGGCAAGACCGGCGAAGAGCGCGGTTTTAGCAGGACGCATGACGGTTCCCCCGCTTCGAATAATCGACACGTTCGAGAATAGGGGAGAAGCGATAAGGGCCAGCTAAAGCGTGATCGGCAATTTTACGTGCCTGATCAGCTTGTTATGTGATTGCATGGCGTCTGGGAACGCCTGTAGCGCCAAACGCGCCAGGGTGCCCAGAAGGGGATTCCTTGCGTCCGTAGATCGGGCGCAGGATCGTAACCCGAACTTCCCCATGGGTGACATCGGAGGATGCGCCCGATGGTGAGCCAGCCGCCGAACCACGCGCCGTTCTTGTCGATTGCGTCGAGCGCGTATTGCGAGCACGTCGGCATATGGCGGCATCGCGGCCCGATGATCGGCGAGATCGCGTATCGATAAACGTAAACCGGCGCCTTTACGACCGTCTTCAATAATGCTGGAAGGTCGACTGTCACGCCTTAGTCTTCGAGGGAGACGGCTTCGAAGCGGATGGAGCCGCTCGCATCCTTTACCGTCAGCGTCGCTTCGCGCCGCGCGAGCGCCCGCAGCTCGTTCAGGCGCTGGTCGAGATCGTCAGCAGAGCGGATCGGCGCGTGCGCCGCTTCGACCACAAGTTCCCCCGGATTGAGATTTCCGTGCGCCACGATCCGGCTGTCGTCGGCCGAAACGACAGCGCCTTCGGCGTCAGCCGCAAGGCCAAGTCTGGAGCGGCTATCCTCCGACAGGGACTCGAAGCTGATCTTTCCGAGCCTCTGCCGCTTGGCTTTTTGCTGCGCGGGAGGCAGAACACCCGACCAGTCGGCTTCGATCATGCGGCCAACCTTGACCTTGACCGTTTTTCTTTCGCCGGCGCGCTGGATCAGCACATCGGCGTCTTCGCCCACATTGGATTGCGCGATGAAGCGCGGAAGCTGGCGCGCATGTTTTACGGGCAAGCCGGCGAAGGCCAGCACCACGTCGCCCTCCTGCAAGCCTGCGGCTTCGGCGGGGCTTCCCTTGTCGACGCGAGCGATCAGCGCGCCCTCGGCATGGGCGAGATGAAGATGTTCCGCGATATCGTCGCTCGGCGTTTGCAGACGCGCGCCGATCCAGCCCCAGCGAATTTCGCCGTGCTTGCGCAATTGCTCGACAATACGCTTCGCGGTGTTCGACGGAATGGCGAAGCCGAGGCCGATGCTGCCGCCCGACGGTGAGAAAATCGCCGTGTTTATGCCGATGACCTCGCCTCGCGTATTGAAGAGCGGGCCACCGGAATTGCCGCTGTTGATCGAGGCATCGGTCTGAAGGAAATCGTCATAAGGCCCGGCGCTGATGTCGCGGCCGCGCCCCGACAAGATACCTGCCGTCACGGTGCCCTTGAAGCCGAACGGATTGCCGACGGCTATCACCCAATCGCCAATGCGCATTTGCGACGAGTCGCCGAACGAAACGGGCGTCAGCGGCCTCGACGGCTTCGGCGTGATCTTGAGCACGGCGATATCCGTCTTGGTATCGCGTCCGACGATCCTGTCGACCTTCACCTCCGAGCCGTCGGGCAAGGCGACAAAAACCGTGTTGCCGTCCTCGATGACGTGATTGTTGGTGACGATGATGCCGCTCGCGTCGATGATGAAGCCCGAACCGACCGAAGTTTTCTGGAGCACGCTCTGGCCCCCCTTCGGACCGCGCGAGCCCTCGCCGCGGCTTCGCCGGGCTCCCGAAGCGCCGATTTCCTCCGTGACCTGGGCCGACACGCTTACAACCGAATTGCGCACACGTGCGGCAACATCGGAGAAGGACTCGCCGGTTTTCATCTCGACTGCGAATACGGGGTGCGGGGCGGCAAAACTGCCGAGAGCCAGAAGGCTTGCCCCAAGAAGCAGCCGGAGATGATGGTGGATCGCCATTAGCCTCACCTTAAAACACACGAGACAACGCTGCAAACCGCGCCATGCCCTTCGGGTTCCGAAACCGCCGGCAGATGCGGAGGGAATCCGTGCCTGCCTATAAGGTGAGACATAAAGGCGTCGAGTGCAATGTCCTTGCACTCGACGATAGGTAGTGAAAGGTAATATTCCGTTTTCAACGCTTCATTCAGCGCACCGAAGGCGTAGCTGCGGCGGCGCTGGACCCCGTCTGTCCGGCAGGCGAAGGCGTCCTGACGCTTCCGGGTGCCGCGCTCATAGGCTCATTGAAATAACGGAAGAATTCGGACGAGGGCGACACCACGATGCGGGTGTGGCTGCCCTTGAGCGATTCTTCGTAAGCCTGCATGGAGCGGTAGAAGGCGAAGAAATCGCGGTCGCGGCCGAATGCGTCGGCATAGATGCGGTTCCTTTCGGCATCGCCTTCGCCCCGGATGCGCTCGCCGTCGCGATTCGCGTTGGCGGTGACAACGGTCACTTCCTTGTCGGCGGTCGACCTGATGCGCTGCGCCTGCTCGGCGCCCTGAGCGCGCAGTTCGGCGGCTTCACGCTGACGCTCGGTCTGCATGCGGCGGAAGATGGCCTGGCTGTTCGCCTCCGGCAGGTCCGCGCGGCGGATGCGGACATCGACGACATCGACGCCGAAACCGCGAACGTCGTTGTTCACGAAAGCGAGCGTCTGCTTCATGAGCCCCTCGCGCTGATTACGCACGAGATCGATGAAGGTCGCGCGGCCGAGAACGCTGCGGATCGTCGAATCGACGATGGCAGTGAGACGCTGACGCGCGGCAAGTTCGTTGCGGAACGCCCGGTAAAACGCGAGCGGATCGCTGATCCGGTACCGAGCGAAGGCATCGACGATGATACGCTTCTGGTCGGCTGCGATCACTTCCTGCTCCTCGGTCTGAAGATCGAGGATACGCCGGTCGAACTGCACGACCGTCTGCACGAACGGCAGCCGCCAGTAAAGGCCGGGGTTGTCTATCGTGCGGACCGGCTCGCCGAATTGCAGCACGAGCGCGCGATGTGTCTGCGGCACGATGAACGCGGAGAAACCCACCGCGATGACCAGGCCCGTTGCAAGGAGAATGAGGAATCCCACAATCGCGGTTCTCATCGCTGGCCTCCGCTCTGGGTGCGCTGAAGTTCGTTCAAGGGAAGATAGGGCACGACGCCGTTGGTTCCGGATTTCTCATCGATGATGATCTTGTCCATACCGCCCAGCACGCGTTCCAGCGTTTCGAGATACATGCGTTTGCGCGTCACATCGGGAGCCTTCTGATACTCTTCGAAGACCTTGAGGAAGCGCTCTGTCCGGCCCTTGGCCTCTGCCACCGCCTGCTCGCGATAGCCCTGCGCGCCCTGAAGGATGCGCTGCGCTTCGCCTCGGGCTTCCGGCACGACGCGGTTCGCGTAGGATTCCGCCTCGTTTCTGAGCCGCTCCTGATCGGCGCGCGCGGCCTGAACGTCGCGGAAGGCCGCGATGACCTCGCTTGGCGGATCGACCTTTTGCAGATTGACCTGTGTGATGTTGATGCCGGACTTGTAGCTGTCGAGCGTGCGCTGGATAAGCGTCTTGACCGATTCCTCGATGTCCTGCCTGCTCTTCGTGAGGATGGGCTGGATATCGTTCTGGCCGATCACCTCGCGCATGGCGCTCTCGGCGACCGCCTTCACGTTCGGACTGGCATCGAGGCTGTCGCCCTGATTCCGCACGTTGAAGAGGTAAGCGGGCGCGTCCTTGACGTTCCAGAAGACGTTGAAGTTCAGTTCCACGATGTTTTCGTCGCCCGTCAGCATGAGGCTTTCCTCATTGCGGGCAGACGAGCGGATCGCGCCGAATGGCCCGGTCGGGCCGCTCGAAAAGCCGACCTCGACGCGGTTCTGGCGCGTGAACGGAACGATGGTCACTTCCTCGACGGGATAAGGCCAGCGGAAATTGAGGCCGTTCGAAAGCTCGCGGTCGTATGCGCCGAAGCGCTGCACGACGCCGCGTTCGTCCGGATTGATCCGCACCGTGAAGCCGAAATAGCCGACTGCGGCGGCGAGCACGAACAGGAGAAGCCCGATGCCCGCGAAGCCGACACCTCCCGGCACGGCCTGGCGCAGCTTGTCCTGACTGCGGCGCAGGATTTCTTCGAGATCGGGGGGAGGCGAACCACCGCCGGCGGGGCCTTGTCCCCAAGGGCCGCCGCTCGGACCGCCCTTCCAGCCTCCGCCGCCACTCTGATTCCACGGCATAATGCGTTTTCCTTTACCATCGGCGGGTTTAGCCCCGCTTCGCCCCGGCCAGCGGGGCCAGAATTCTGCTCGTAACAGGGTGTTCGAATGTGGCCCGCGTTTGACAATTGCGTGTCAATTTCAGGGCGACCGCCACATTCGGGTGCGGGGCCGGACACACTCGGAAGGTGTTCCGCATATGGCTTCCGCTATCGCTCGCGTCAAGCGCGCGAGGACCGCTCCAGCGTGAGATCGGTCACGGAAAACTCGTCGGACTCGCTCGCGGGCCATTCCTCTCTGGACACAACCAGCCATTCCTCTTCCGGCGGCGTTTGCCAGTGTGCGTCGCCGGACGGCGAGGCGTGGACGCGGGCAAGGTGGATTCGATCGGCGAAGGGCAGGGCGATGGCGAAGATTTCCGCGCCGCCGATGACGAAAGCCCCGGCCACGCCGCGCTCTTCGGCGCGCGCACGGGCGATGTCGATCGCGTTCGACATCGACGTCGCCGTGAATAAACAGGGCTGCGGAGAAATGGCTGCCGGATCGCGTGTCAGGACGATGGAATCGCGACCGTCGAGCGGCTTGCCGATGGAGGCGAACGTCTTTCTGCCCATGATGAGGGGATGGCCCATCGTGAGCTTACGGAAGCGCTTGAGATCGCCTTTCAGCCGCCAGGGCAGCTTTCCGTCGCGGCCGATGACGCCGTTTTCGGCGGCCGCAACCACGAGCGCGAGAGTGAAAGACCGCGCCTCGCTCATACGGCCACGGGCGCCTTGATCGCCGGATGGGGATCGTAGCCTTCGAGCTTGAAGTCGGCATAGGTGAAATCGAAGATCGAGCGAACCTCGGGGTTGAGGGTCATGCGCGGGAGCGCGCGCGGCGCTCTGCGAAGTTGCTCGTCGGCCTGCTCGATATGGTTCAGGTACAGGTGCAGGTCGCCGAAGGTGTGCACAAAGTCGCCGGGACGCAAGCCCGTCACCTGTGCCGCCATCATGGTCAGCAGCGCGTAGGAGGCGATGTTGAAAGGCACGCCAAGGAAGATGTCGGCCGAGCGCTGGTAGAGTTGGCAGGACAGGCGGCCGTCCGCGACGTAGAACTGGAACAGGCAGTGACAGGGCGCCAGCGCCATGCGCGGCAGGTCCGCCGGGTTCCACGCCGAGACGACGAGGCGACGCGAATCGGGATTGGTGCGGATTGCATGGATGACGTCTGCGATCTGGTCGATGGTGCCGCCGTCGCGCGCGGGCCATGACCGCCACTGCGCGCCGTAGACGGGGCCAAGGTCGCCATTCGCGTCAGCCCATTCGTCCCAGATCGAGACGCGGTTTTCCTTGAGATACGCGATGTTTGTATCTCCCGCGAGAAACCAGAGCAGCTCATGGACAATCGATTTCAGGTGCAGCTTCTTGGTCGTGACCAGCGGAAAGCCGGCTTCGAGATCGAAACGCGCCTGACGCCCGAAGAGGCTCAGTGTGCCCGTACCGGTGCGGTCGTCCCGGCGGGTGCCATGGTGGCGTACGTCACGAAGGAGGTCGAGGTAAGTTTGCATGGCGTCAGAATACGCGATTCCTTGAACGGCGAGGCAAGGCCCCGCTGCGAATTGCATCAGAAGGGGCCATGGGGTGCAAGAGAAGCGGTGAAACCGCGGGCGTCGATACGCGTTTTTCCCAAGAGGGCACTTTGTCGCAATGCCTCCTTATACCTGAATTCTTTTTTATTTTCCGTGCGGCTTGAAACGCGGTAGGCGGTTCTAAGTTCTTTAAGGTGACGTTTAGAATTATTGTGTTTCACGCGATTTTCTGATTGAAACACACGCCATCAGAGTGACCTTAAACGGTGCAGGTGAAACTATGAAAGCAGTCAAAATCGCCATGGTCGGCGCAGCTCTCGTCTGGTCGGCTTCGGCATATGCCGCTGGCGATCCGGTGAAGGGTGAGCAGGTCTTCAAGCAATGCAAGATCTGTCACCAGGTTGGCCCGACGGCGAAGCCGGGCGTCGGCCCCGTGCAGAACAACGTCGTTGGCGCGAAGGCGGGCTCGCGCCCGGGCTTCAACTATTCCGACGCGATGAAGAACTCCGGCCTGACGTGGGATGAAGCCACCCTCGACAAGTATCTCGAAAATCCGAAGGCTGTCGTTCCGGGCACGAAGATGGTGTTCGTCGGCCTGAAGAACCCGCAGGATCGCGCGGACGTCATCGCGTATCTCGCGACGCAGCACGGCCAGTAAGCCGCTGTCGGTTTCGGAAAAAGGCACCCGCGAGGGTGCCTTTTTTTGTTGCCCCGGACGGCTTGGGCCCGCCCATCGGGCGAGACTGCCCGCGCGCGCCTTGTGGCCGCGCCGCCGTCCTCGACGAAATCAGATCGAGCTGGCGCAGACAGGCTAATCGACACGACAAATCTGCCGAGCGCGCGGCGTCGGATCTGCCGCATGCCCGGGAGCGCTGGCGCGATTTTCGGCATGCGCTTGGCCAGCTCTCCGGCGGAAAGCTTGTCTTTACAATCAAGAGGATCAGGTCGGCTTTCTGAACCGCTTCACCATGTCGAACACATGTGAAATCCCGGCTAGCGTGACGAGCGCGAGCACCGGCAGCAAGGGCGACGTCTCCGTCCAGGCGAGACGGACCGCCAGCATTAGGAAAAAGCCCGACGCGAGGTAGGCGAGATCGGACGGGATCGCAGAAGCCTCGTTCCTCCGAAAGCGGAACGCCGCGATGACGGCCGATTCCACCAGCACGAGCACGAGAATGATGTCGAGAAGCGTCGTCATGGCGCAGCCGATTTATGTAAGTGAAAGCCCGAGGCGGGGCGGAATTCGGGGGAACGGACAGGAAGGGCAGAGATGGCCGGGCGTACCCGGCCACGTTGACGCTATTGCGCGACGATCTGCGGGTTCAACTGAACCACCGTGTAATTCAGGAAGCCTGCGAAGGTCACCCATGCCAGATAGGGCACGAGCAACCAGCTCGCCGTCTTCGAGTAACGCGCCAGAACGACGATCGGAATGAATACCGAGGCCCAGAGCGCGCCCACCTCGATCAACGCCCAGTCCGGCCGATGAAGCCGAAAGAAAAGCAGGCTCCAGAGCAGGTTGAAGAACGCCGTACAGAGGAACAGGAGGACGATTGTCAGCCTGTCGTCGCGGGTGGGAGCCTCGCGCCACGCGTAGACGGCGGCGAGCGCGGTGAAGGCATAGATCACCGTCCACGCCGGTCCGAACGCCCAGTCCGGCGGCTGCCACGACGGCTTGTTGAGCGAAAAATACCAGGAAGAAAGGTCGGTCGTCAGCGCTCCCAGGCCGCCGACCACCATGGCGAGTAAAAATGCGATTCCAAATGGCTTCCAGAACCCCGGCCGGGGCCCTGCCAGCGCTTCCGCGGTGTCTGTGTGTGTATAAGTCACGTTCGTACCAATCCCAGAAGGTGAGCCAGATCCTTGAAGAAGATCCTAGCATGGGCAACAGGATTGGAGCGAACTAGTTCCTTATGCATGTATGACTGCCAGGTGAGGCGCTGAACGTCCTTGTCCTGACAAATGTTCACGAAGCGTTCACGGCGCTTGTCGTTGCGGTACCAGAAGTGCTGCATGATTTCGAGCACCCAGAAAATCCTTCCGTGCTCCTTCATGAAGCGCTTGCGGGCAGTGGCGAGCGCCCTGGCGTCGGCAGTCTTGAGGAACTCGGCTACCGCTTCGGCCGCGAGCCGGCCGCCCAGCAGAGCGTAATAGATGCCTTCGCCCGAGGCCGGGGCAACCACGCCGGACGCATCGCCCGCGAGCACCACGTCGCGGCCATTATCCCAGCGCTTCAGGGGCTTGAGCGGAATGGGCGAGCCTTCCCAGCGCAGCGTTTCCGCATGCTCTTCGTCGAGGCCGACATGCTTGCGCAGGTCCGCCACGGCCTGACGCATGTCGAAACCCTTGATCATGGTGCCGGTGCCGATGCTGACCGTGTCGCCGTGCGGGAAGATCCAGGCGTAGAAGTCGGGCGACAGCTTGCCCTGATAATAAACGTCGCAGCGCGTTGGATCGTAGTTCGTCAAACCGCCGACCGGAGCCTTCACAATTTCGTGATAGGCGTATACGAGCGGCACCTTCTTCACGTCGGGCAACGCCTGCTTGGCCACTTCCGAGTTCGCCCCGTCCGCGCCGATGACGGCTTTCGCGGTGACGTTGACGCGATCCCCTTCGGGTGTCTTGTAGGTGATGACGGTGCGACCCTTGTCGTCGCGCGAATACTTCTCGAACTTGCCTTTGCGGCGCTCGGCGCCGGACGCCGCGGCGCGGTTCCGCAGCCATTCGTCGAACGTGGCGCGGTCCACCATGCCGACGAAGCCGCCGTCGATGGGCATGTCGACTTCCTTGCCGGACGGCGCAACCATGCGAGCCGAGGTGATGCGCGCAACGAGGCATTCGCCGGGAATGGCGAAGTCCTTGATGGCTCGCGGCGGGATCGCGCCGCCGCAAGGCTTGATGCGGTGCCCCCGGTCGAGCAGAAGCACATGATGGCCCATCCGTGCGAGATCGTTTGCTGCCGTTGCACCGGCGGGGCCGCCGCCGACCACGATGACGTCGAATGTGTCAAGATCGGTCATTGTCAAACTTGCTCCGGATGGACCCGCAACGGGGCGTTCGTCTGGTGAGAAAGCTCTGTATCGCGATGCGATTCGGTTGGGGCTTGGGCGGCCGCGGTCAGCCGGAAGGCGAGGTAGGTCGAGAACGCGAAAAGCACGCCCTGAATGATGAACAGCAGAGAATAGGCGGCAGCGGCGGAGCCGAGCACGACGCGTGCGATATCGACCGAAGCCGTGCCCACGACGCCGCCGAGCCCGAAGGCCACCGCTTGCGCCGCGCCCCACATGCCCATACGGACGCCCTCGCGCGAACCCTTGCCGATGCTCGCCATCGAAATCATGGTGCCGATGGCGGCCACCGCGTAAATGCCGTTTGCCACGCCGAGCGAGAAAACAACGCTCTTGAGAAACCCGCTCTCCGCGCCGAGACCGACGGCCGCGAGCGCGAAAAGCCCGGCGGAAGAGGCGAAGCATCCGCCTGCCACCCAGTACCGCCCGAGAGAGTTGCTCTTGGCGGAGAAGATGCCGAGGAGCCCGCCCGCCACCATGCCGAGCACGATGCCCGCGCGGTGAGAGCCGAACAGCTTTGCCGTCTCGGCTGGCGTCAGGCCGAAGACCGAGCCCGCGAACGGTTCGAGAAGCAATTCCTGCGCGCTGAAAGCGAGCATGGAGATGAAGATGAAGATCGTCATGCGGCGCGCGTCACGCTCTGACAGGACGTCCTTCATGGCTTCGATAAAGCTGTGGGCCGGCTTTTCCTTCGGTTTCTCCGCCGTGTCGATCACGCGCCGCTCGACGCCCCAGATGGCGAGCACGGCAATCGTAAATGCGATGGCCGAGATCGAGGCGCTGACGGCTATGAGCCGTTCCATCGAGAAGGGGGCGAGCATGAAGCCCGCGAAGCCCGCCGCGAGCGCGGTCCCGCTTATCATCAATGTCCAGACGATGGCGGCTGCGGTAGCCTTGCGGTCGGGGGCGGTCGACTTGGCGACGAGGACGAGAAGCGACGTTCCCGCCGCGCCCGCGCCGATGCCGATGCCGATATAGGCAAGGACCGCGCAGGCGATGCCTGCCGTCGTGTTCGTGGACATGAGTGCAATGGAACCGGCCGCACCGACACCCGAAAGCGCGAGAACGGCCATGCCGCCAATGATCCACGGTGTGCGCTTGCCGCCCTTGTCGGAGCCGTGGCCCCACCGCGGGCGGAGCATTTCGGCCGCGTAGTGGATGCCGAACAGCAGGCCCGGCAAGGTCGCGGGAAGCAGAAGCTCGACCACCATAACCCGGTTCAGCGTCGAAGTGGCGAGAGCCACGATGCCGCCGAGCGACATCTGTACGAGTCCGAGGCGGACGATGCCAAACCAGCCGAGCGTCGTGGACATCTACATTTGACCCTGCAACAACGGACGCAATGCGAAAGCCGTGGCGAGCATCCCGAGCACGTAGAGCGTGGTGCCCGTGGCGTTGTACCAGATCGCCTGCTCGCGCGGATTTCCGAGGAAGCGGCGCATCAGCACGAACTGCGCGACGAGAAGCGCCGAGACGATGCCCGCGTGCCACAGGCTGTCCCACGAGACGAGAAGGCCGATCACGATCACCTGCGGCAACGCCATGACGACGCAGGCGAGCCAAGCGGCGTTGCGAACGCCGAGCTGCACGGGCAGGGAGCGCACGCCCATCTTGATGTCGCCCTCGACAGACTTGAAGTCGTTCAGCGTCATGATGCCATGCGCGCCGAGGCTGTAGAGAAGCGCGACCGTCAGGATGCGCCAGTCGGGAAGCGCGGCGGCAATGATGGCGGCGGCGGTAATCCACGGCAGCCCTTCATAGGCGAGCCCGCAGGCGAGATTGCCCCACCAGCCGTTCTGCTTCAGGCGGAAGGGCGGCGCGCTGTACATCCACGCAAGGATGAGGCCGAGGGTCGCCGCGGCGAAACCCCAGAAACCGAGCGTGGTGGCAAGGATCAGCGAGAGGATCGTCCATGTGACGGAGATATAGAAGCCCCAGTTCCCGGGCAGTCGCCCGGACGGGATGGGCCGGTTCGGCTCGTTGATGGCGTCGACGTGGCGGTCGTACCAGTCGTTGACGGCCTGGCTCGTGCCACAGACCATGGGGCCCGCGAGCAGCACGCCCGCGACCACGATCTGCCAGTTGCTGCCGAAGCTGAAGCCTGAAGAGATCAGTCCGCAGCCGAAAGCCCACATGGGTGCGAACCACGTGATGGGCTTCATGTATTCGAGGATGGTTGCAAAGTCGGGCCGGTTCATGGCCGGACACTAGATTTTACATTGGCGCCTGTCAATTTGGGTTTACAGGCGGTATCGCTGGCTGAGGCAAAAAATCCTATCCGGCCGAAGCTTGTCGGGAGAAGCGCAATTTCGCTGTTTCAGCGTCCGCTCTATTCGCCGCTGCCTTCCGGTTGCAGATCGCCGAGCCCGTAGCGGCGAAGCTTCACATACAGGCTCTGGCGCGACAGCCCCAGCATTTCCGCCGCCGAGGCCCGATTGTCGCCGGTCAGTTCGAGCGCGGCCTCGATACAAAGCTTCTCGATGAGGTCGCTCGATTCGCGCACGAGATCCTTCAGCGAGACGCGCCCGACAAGTTCGGTCAGTTGATCGACGGATCGCGCGAGGTTCGCCGGGCGCGCGGCCTTTTGCTGTGAGGCTCGTGTCGCGGACGAACGAATGACGAAACCGAAACCGGGCTGCTGCCCATTCGGCACGGACACGGCGGAAACTTCGACATCCTCCAGCGAGCCATAGGCTCCATTGACGATTGTCGGGAAGCCGCGAACGGAGCCGTGCTCGCGAAGGTTGGCCATCAGCACGTTCATGTCGACGCCGGAGCGGCCAAGCCAGTTTTCGAGAGCATGGCCCTGCGCCTGCTCGGGATTTGAAAGCTGCGCGAGATCGAGAAAGGCGGTGTTGGCGGAAAGCACGCGCCCATCGGCATCGGTCGTGACGAAGCCTTCGGGCAGCCGTTCGAGAATTCTGTCGAGCATGCCCGTCTTGCCGGGCATGCATTCGCACACCTGAGGATCGACAGGCGCGATCCGCGCGAGGATGAATGCGCTGGCCCCTTGCCGGAAGAACGAGCTTGAAAAGGTGAAGCGCCGGTCGAGACCCGCGAGCCGCAAGACGACACTGTCGCCCGCCCCCGTGGAGCGGACGGTTGCGAGAAGGTCATGAAGCGCGGCGGCGTCGGCCGGATCGACGAGGTCGACGAGTGTCTGCGCGGTGAGCTTCTTCGACGATTCGCCGATCAGCGTCTGCGCCGCAGGGTTCACCTCGGTGATGCGGCCGGACCAGGCGTCCGCGATGACGATGGCTTCTGACGCGATCTGAAAGAGCAGCCGGTAACGAAGCTCGGACTGCCTCAGCCGCGCGTAATCGCGTTCGATCGAAAGCTGTGCGTCGACGAGTTGCTGCTGGAGGCTCGCCAGCGCGCGAAGGTCGCGTCCGAAGGCGACGATGCGGCCGTCGGAGCGAATCTGGAACGCGGAATAACGCACCGGCACGAGATCGCCGCCGGGTGCCGTGTGGTTGACTTCGCGCCACCGTGTGGGAACCTTGAGCGCGGCCTCGCGGAGCAGTTCCTCGACCTTGTGGCGGCTTTCCGGCGTCACGGTGTCGACCCAGGGCACGCCAATCCATTCGCCGAAACCGGCGTTGGCGAGGTCTTCGCTGCCGACGGCGATATCCTTGACGATGCCGCTCTTGTCGACGACGAGCGCGACATCGGCCGCGGCGGAGATCAGCCTCGCGATGACGCTGGCGTTCAGCGAACCAAGCGACTTCTTCGGTGCCTGAAACGAGTTCACGTTGCGAGAGACCAGGATCTCCATTGTTGCGCCAAATATCCTCTCGCCTCGCTAGTTACGCAGAGGCTTCTGCGCGAGTAAGGTTCGCGCACGCAAGACAGCCAAACGCCCGTCGGTGGCAAATGCGTCGGCTCCAACCCGCTCCACCAGATCAGGCTGCTGAAGGAACACCGCGCCGCCTACAAGCACGCCGATATCGCGGTTGCACGAGTGCCGCCGGACACTTCGGATCAGCGACGCCAGCCGATCCAGAAATCGCTCCGAACTGAGAGAGAACCCGGCGACGGCGAACCATTGCCTGCCGACTAAGTGGGTAATTTCCTCGCTCGAGTCAATCTGTCCCCCCCACACATCCCAACCGTCGCGTCGAAAAAAAGATTCGACCACGAACAATCCCAGCGTGTGCTGGTCGCCGGGCGTGGAGGCAAGGAGCGCGCGCCGTCCGTGATGCCAGATTTGCGCGTTGAATTCGTAGGAAACGGCGCGTGTCCGCAGCAGTTCCCGAAGGCGCGAAACGGCAATCGTCACCTGCGTGAAGCCGCAATGGTCGGATTCCCAGAGATGTCCGAGACGAACTGCCGCAGGTCCAAAAAGGCCGAGAAGGATGGTTTCCGGCTCGTAGCCCTCGTCGCGCCTGCGGTCGAGGAAGGCGGACGCACCCGAGCCGTCGGGCGACAACAGGAGAGACGTGAAGCGCTCAATATCGCTTGAGGTGAAATCTCCCGCGTCAGCCGCTGCGGGCTTTATGGGCATGCCGGGTTGAAGAGCAACAAGAAGCCGTGAAATGGTCTCACCCTCTCATCGTTTGGCAAGTCCTCCGGTTCGAACCGGTGACGAAGAGGGCCACAAATCCTGCGCCTTCACGTCAGCTTGCCTTTTCCTCCTGCCGGCGATAAGTGACACGATCTTCAAGCCCGGCGTAACACCCGGTCGACGATCGCTTGTATCGATGGGGTGAGACTTGGGCGAGGCTTACGCTGAAAGGGATGCGTTATTCAAACGAATTCCGCCAGCCGCCAGCGCACTCTGCGCCCAGCGTTCTCCAAACGACACAGCTTAAGGTAACTGTAAATTGGGCGTTACGTCAAGTTTTGTTGACAGTCCATTGACACCAGTTCTAAATGCCAGCGACTTTTTGTGGGGATAGCGCATGCAACAAAAGCTGGGCAAAAAACCGCGACGCCCGCTTTACACGCCTGAAGAACGCATCCGCCGCGACGCCTCCCCCTGGACCATCGTTCAGGGCGTGCTCGCGCCATTGCAGTTTCTCGTCTTTCTTGTAAGCCTTGGGCTTGTGGTCCGCTATCTCGCGACCGGCACGGGCGAATATGCGGCGACGGTGTCCATCGTCGTCAAGACGCTGGTCCTGTATACGATCATGATTACCGGCGCGATCTGGGAGAAGAAGGTCTTCGGGCAGTATCTGCTTGCGCCTGCCTTCTTCTGGGAAGACGTGATGAGCTTCCTCGTCATCGCGCTCCACACCGCCTATCTCGCCGCTCTCGTCTATGGTGTGTTCGATACGCGGACGCAGATGTTCATCGCGCTTGCGGCCTACACGGCTTACGTCGTGAACGCGGTGCAATTCCTTCTCAAGCTTCGCGCTGCCCGCCTCGACGAGGCGAGGGCCGCCGCCGAACCGAAAGCCGCAGTCGAGCCGGAGATGGCGCAATGAGCATTGAAAACGCCGTCGCTGACGCCGCTTGTCAGGATCGGCAGGTTCGTCACGAACGCGGCCAGCGAGCCGTTTTCTGCGGGCTTACCAGCATCGTATGGCTGCATCGCAAGATTCAGGATGCCTTCTTCCTTGTCGTCGGCTCCAGAACCTGCGCGCATCTGATTCAGTCGGCCGCCGGTGTGATGATCTTCGCGGAGCCTCGCTTCGGCACCGCCATTATAGAAGAGCGGGATCTGGCGGGCCTCGCCGACATGAACGAGGAACTCGACCGCGTGGTGAACCGGCTCTTGGAACGCCGCCCGGACATCAGGATGCTGTTTCTCGTCGCCTCATGCCCATCCGAGGTGATCAAGCTCGATCTCGATCGCGCGGCGCAGCGGCTTTCGGCGAACTTCGCGGGTCGCGTCGGCATTTTCAGCTATTCCGGCAGCGGCCTCGACACGACCTTCACGCAGGGCGAGGACACCTGTCTCGCGTCGCTGGTGCCGGTTCTCCCGGAAGCTGGCCGGGACGCCCCTCGCTCGCTGATGGTCGTCGGCACGCTTGCGGATGTGGTGGAGGACCAGTTCGCAAGGCTTTTCCGCGACATCGGCCTTGAAAATGTGCATTTCTTCCCGCCGCGCGACAGTCAGCATCTGCCGCCGGTCGGCGAGAACACCCGGTTTCTTCTCGCGCAGCCATTCCTCACGGAAACCGCTCGCACACTTCAGCGTCGCGGCGCGCGGCACATCCCGGCTCCGTTTCCGCTGGGCGAGGAAGGCACGACAGGCTGGCTGCAGGCTGCGGCGAGAACCTTCGGCGTGCCGGACGAGCGCTTCGAGGCCGTTGTCGCCGCGCCGCGCGAACGCGCAAGACGGGCGCTCTCCGCGCACAAGGCGAAGCTCGAGGGCAAATCCATCTTCTTCTTTCCCGATTCGCAGCTGGAGGTGCCCCTCGCGCGCTTCGCGAGCCGGGAACTCGACATGAAGCTCGCGGAGGTGGGCACGCCCTATCTTCACCGCCAGCATCTTGCGGCGGAACTCGATCTGCTTCACAAGGACGTCGTGATCTGCGAAGGACAGGACGTCGAACGCCAACTCGACCGTTGCCGCGAGGCGCGCCCCGATCTCACGGTGTGCGGCCTCGGCCTTGCCAACCCGCTCGAAGCGGAAGGTCTCGCAACAAAATGGTCGATCGAGCTTCTATTTACGCCGATCCAGGGCTACGATCAGGCTGGCGATCTCGCGGAGCTTTTCGCGCGGCCGCTGAATCGTCGCGGGCGGCTGGAGGTTTAACGGATGCAACTCACCGTATGGACCTATGAAGGCCCGCCGCATATCGGAGCGATGCGCGTCGCGACCGCGATGACGGGCGTTCATTATGTCCTTCATGCGCCGCAGGGCGACACCTACGCCGACCTTCTCTTCACAATGATCGAGCGCCGCGACAAGCGTCCGCCCGTAACGTACACGACATTTCAGGCGCGCGATCTCGGCACCGACACGGCGGAACTGTTTCAGGCGGCGCTTGCCGAAGCCTATGAACGGTTCAAGCCGCAGGCGCTGCTCGTCGGCTCGTCATGTACGGCCGAACTCATCCAGGACGACCCCGGCGGTCTCGCCGAAGCGCTCGGCCTGCCGGTTCCCGTGATCCCGCTCGAACTGCCCGCCTATCAGAAGAAAGAAAACTGGGGCGCGGCCGAAACCTTCTATCGTATCGTCCGCACCCTCGCGGGCCCGCGTCAGGGGCAGGAGCGCCCGAAGAACGAGCGGCCCCTTGCGAATCTCCTCGGCCCGACCGCTCTCGGCTTCCGCCATCGCGACGACATCCTCGAAATCACGCGCCTTCTCGACAGCATGGGCATCGGCGTCAACGTGGTAGCGCCGCTAGGAGCCTCGCCCGCCGACATCCAGCGCATTCCCGACGCGGATTTCAACGTCGTGCTCTATCCCGAACACGCGCTGTCGACCGCGCAGTGGCTGGAGCGCGCTTTCAAGCAGCCCTATACGAAGACCGTGCCCATCGGCGTCACCGCGACGCGTGCCTTCATCGCCGAGGTCGCCCAAATCGCTGGCGTCTCCGCAGACGTGACGGAGCGTACGCGGCTGCCGTGGTACTCTCGTTCGGTCGACTCGACCTACCTTACCGGCAAGCGCGTCTTCATCTTCGGCGACGCGACGCATGCGCTCGCCGCCGCCCGCGTGGCCTCGAAGGAACTCGGTTTCCAGGTCGTCGGCCTCGGCACCTACAGCCGCGAATTTGCCCGCGAGATCCGCGCAGCCGCCGCCGAATACGGGGTCCAGCCGCTGATCACCGACGATTACCTCGAAGTCGAATCGGCAGTCCGCGACTCGAATCCGGAACTCGTGCTCGGCACGCAGATGGAGCGGCACGTCGCCAAGCGCCTCGGCATCCCTTGCGCCGTCATCTCCGCGCCTGTCCACGTTCAGGATTTCCCGGCGCGCTACTCGCCGCAGATGGGTTTCGAGGGCGCGAACGTGCTGTTCGACACGTGGGTGCATCCGCTGATGATGGGCCTCGAAGAGCATCTGCTTCGCATGTTCCGCGAGGATTTCGAGTTTCAGGAGGCCCCCTCGCATCTCGGCGCCGCGCCGCAAGCCCCGAAGGAAGCGCCCGTCGCGCGAGAGGCTGCGGTCGCCACGGCTCAGGCCGAAGTAGCGGTGGCCGCGCGGTCCGCGGAAAGCTCCGGCACGCCCGGCGCGCCGGTTTGGCTTCCCGACGCCGAGGCCGAGCTTCGCAAAATTCCTTTCTTCGTTCGCGGCAAGGCGAAACGGAACACCGAGCGCTACGCCGCCGAAAAAGGCATCTCGAACATCACGGTAGAGACACTTTACGATGCAAAAGCGCACTTCAGCCGCTAGCAGCACACCCGTGCGCTTCGTCATTGTAACGCTCGACAGCCATCTGGCGAGCGCCGTCGAGCGTGCCAAGGAGACGCTGGCAGACGAACTGCCGGGCCTTCGCATCACGCTTCACGCCGCGAGCGAGTGGGGTCAGAATCCCGAGCTTCTCGACGAGTGCCTCGACGACATCCGCGAGGGCGACATCATCCTCACCACGATGCTGTTCATCGAGGAGCACATCAAGGCGGTGCTGCCTGCGCTCGAAGCGCGCCGCGACCATTGCGACGCCATGATTGCCTGCATGTCGGCGAGCGAAGTCGCGCGCGTCACCAAGATGGGCGGCTTCAACATGGACGGCTCCGACAAGGGCGTCCTGTCGCTTTTAAAGAAGCTGAAGCCGAAGAAGAAGGAAGGCGAAAGCCAGCCGGCGAACGCGGGCGCCAAGCAGATGGCCATGCTGCGCCGCCTGCCGAAGATCCTGCGCTTCATTCCCGGCGCCGCGCAGGATGTGCGTGCCTATTTCCTCACGCTGCAATATTGGCTCGCCGGTTCCGACGACAATATTGCGCACATGGTTCGCTATCTCGTGAACCGCTATGCGAGCGGCCCGCGTCAGGCTCTGCGCGGCAAGATCAGCGCGGCCGAGCCGGTGGAATATCCCGAGGTCGGCGTCTATCACCCGACGCTTAAAAATCGCGTCGGCCATAGCATCGACGAACTGCCGCACGCAAAGGGCAGCGACAAGGGCACGGTCGGCGTGCTCGTCATGCGTTCCTACGTGCTCGCGGGCAATTCGCTCCATTATGACGGCATGATCGAGACGCTGGAGAAGCGGGGCTTGAACGTGATTCCCGTCTTCGCGAGCGGCCTCGACGCGCGCGAGGCGATCGAGCGTTATTTCATCGAGAACGGCAGGACGAAGATCGACGCGCTCGTCTCGCTCACCGGCTTCTCGCTCGTCGGCGGCCCGGCCTATAATGACGCCAAGGGCGCGCAGGAAATTCTTGCGAGGCTCGACGTCCCTTATATCTCCGTCCAGCCGGTCGAATTCCAGACGCTTCAGCAATGGGCGGGCGACGTTCGCGGGCTTATGCCCGTGGAAAGCACCATGATGGTGGCGATCCCCGAGCTTGACGGCGCCACGGGTCCGGCGGTGTTCGGCGGCCGATCCGACTGCACCGACTCCCCTTGCCCCGGCTGCGAACTCGGCTGCGTCTTCCCGGCCTCGACCGCGCGCGACATGCATTCCTGCGTCGAACGCGCCGAAATGATCTCTTCGCGTGTCGAGCGTCTGATCCAGCTTCGGAAGAGCGAGCGCGCGGAGCGTAAGCTCGGCGTCGTGATGTTCTGTTTCCCGCCGAATGCAGGCAACATCGGCACGGCGATGTCGCTTGCGGTGTTCGAGTCGCTCTACAACACGCTTCAACGGTTGAAGGCGGAAGGCTACACCGTCGAGGTGCCCGAGTCCGTCGATGCCCTGCGCGAACGCGTCATCGGCGGCAATTCGGCCCGTTACGGCACGCCCGCCAACGTGCTGGCCCGCATCCCGGTGAACGATTACATTCGCGCCGAGAAGTGGCTGCCGCAGATCGAAAAGGCGTGGGGCGCTGCTCCCGGCCGCCAGCAGACCGACGGCGCGACGGTGTTCGTGCTCGGCGAGACGTTCGGCAATGTGTTCGTCGGCATCCAGCCCGCGATGGGCTATGAAGGCGACCCGATGCGCTTGCTGTTCGAGCGCGGTTTTGCGCCGACGCATGCCTTCTCGGCGTTCTACCGCTGGCTGCGCGACGATTTCGGCGTGCACGCGCTGCTGCATTTCGGCACCCATGGCGCGCTCGAATTCATGCCGGGCAAGCAAACCGGCCTCTCGGGCGACTGCTGGCCGGACCGGCTCATTGGCGACCTGCCGAACTTCTATCTCTATGCGGCGAACAACCCGTCGGAAGGTACGCTCGCGAAGCGCCGCAGTGCCGCGACGGTCGTCAGCTATCTGACTCCGCCCGTCACGCAGGCGGGGCTTTATCGCGGGCTGCTCGACCTCAAGGCTTCGGTGCAGCGCTGGCGCGAGTTCACACCGGAGACGGTCGACGCCGAGAAGGAAGCACTCGCAGCGCTCATTCAGGCGCAGGCTTCCGCCGTCGATCTCGCCGAAGCCGAGCCGCAATGGCCCGCAGCCGAGGTCGAAGGCAAGGTGGCGGCGCTCATCAATGCCGTGATCGAGCTTGAAGAGACGCTGATCCCGCACGGCCTCCACGTGGTCGGAAAGCCGGCGACCGACGACGAGCGGCGCGACCTTCTCGCCTTCGCCGCCGAGGCGCTCGACGGTTTCAGCCCGCCTCACGATCTGATCCGCGCCGTAGCGGGTGGCCAGTCGCCGGAGGACGCGCTGAAGCGCGCGGGGCTCGAACGCTCAGAGCAGAATATCGCCAAGCTCGCCAAGCTCGCGGAGATGTACAACCACCTCGGCGAGGACGCGGAACTGCCCGCCATCGTGCGCGCGCTCGACGCCCGCTACATCCGCCCCGTCGCGGGCGGCGACATCATCCGCAATCCCGACATCCTGCCCACCGGCCGTAACATCCACGGCTTCGACCCCTTCCGCATCCCGAGCGTGTTCGCGATGAAGGAAGGCGAGAAGCAGGCGGCGCGGCTCCTCGACCGCCATATGGCGGAGGGCAACGCGCTGCCCGAATCGGTCGCGTTCGTGCTCTGGGGCACCGACAACCTCAAGACGGAAGGCGAGCCGATCGCGCAGGCGCTGGCGCTCATGGGAGCGCGCCCGCGTCTCGACAGCTATGGCCGCGTGTGCGGTGCCTCGCTCGTGCCGCTCGAAGAACTCGGCCGCCCGCGCATCGACGTGGTGATGACCATGTCGGGCATCTTCCGCGACCTCTTGCCCTTGCAGATGAAGCTGCTCGCGGAAGCGTCCTACGAAGCCGCCATCGCGGACGAGCCGCTCGACAGGAACTTCATCCGCAAACACGCGCTCGCCTATCAGACGTCGCAAAACTGCGACATGGAAACGGCCTCGCTTCGCGTTTTCTCGAACGGAGACGGCGCTTACGGCGCGAACGTCAACCTGCTCGTCGATTCGGGCGCATGGCAGGACGAGGACGAACTGGCCGAGACCTACAGCCGCCGCAAGTCGTTCGCCTACGGACGGCAGGGCAAGCCGATGGCGCAGCCCGCGCTCCTGAAGACGATGCTCGCGGACGTCGATCTCGCCTATCAGAACCTCGATTCGGTCGATCTCGGCGTGACCACCATCGACCAGTATTTCGATACGCTGGGCGGCATCACGCGGTCGGTCAAGCGCGCGAAAGGGGGCAAGGATCTGCCCGTCTATATCAGCGACCAGACGCGCGGCGAGGGCAAGGTGCGCACGCTTTCCGAGCAGGTTTCGCTTGAGACGCGCACGCGGGCGCTCAACCCGAAATGGTACGAAGGCATGCTGGAGCACGGCTATGAGGGCGTGCGCCAGATCGAGGCGACCGTCACCAACACGATGGGCTGGTCGGCGACGACAGGGCAGGTCGATCCATGGGTCTATCAGCGCCTCACGCAGACCTATGTGCTTGACGAAACGATGCGCAAGCGGCTCGCGGCCTTGAACCCGACAGCGACCGCGCGCATGGTGAACCGTCTGAACGAAGCTTACGAACGCAACTACTGGAAGCCGGACGACGAGACGCTCGACGCTCTTCGCAAGGCGTCCGAGGAACTCGAAGACCAGATCGAAGGGGTTGGCATGGTAGAGGAAGCCGCATGAGCATGTACACGCGCATACCGGCGCAGCCGATCCCGCAATATCGCGCCAAGGGCGCCGCAGGCCAGGACGAAGGCGACGGCGAAGGCAGCATGCAGGTGCATCTCGATCCGAACATGAAGATCGGGAATGCCAAGGTTTTCGCAGTCTACGGCAAGGGCGGCATCGGCAAGAGCACGACGTCGTCGAACCTGTCGGTCGCGTTCTCGAAGCTCGGCAAGCGCGTGCTCCAGATCGGCTGCGATCCGAAGCACGACAGCACGTTCACGCTCACGAAGAGCATGATTCCGACGGTCATCGACGTGCTCGAAACGGTGAACTTCCACACCGAGGAGCTTCGTCCCGAGGACTACATGTTCGAGGGCTATAACGGCGTCATGTGCGTCGAGGCGGGCGGACCGCCGGCGGGCACAGGCTGCGGCGGCTATGTCGTGGGGCAGACGGTGAAGCTCATGAAGGAGCATCATCTGCTCGACGAGACCGATGTCGTGGTGTTCGACGTGCTGGGCGACGTGGTATGCGGCGGCTTCGCGGCACCGCTGCAATATGCCGAGCGCGCGCTGATCGTGACGGCGAACGACTTCGATTCGATTTTCGCGATGAACCGCATCGTCGCGGCCATTCAGGCGAAATCGAAGAACTACCGCGTGCGTCTTGGCGGGGTTGTGGCGAACCGCAGCCGCGCCACCGACGAGATCGACCGCTTCAACGCCGCTATCGGTCTGAAGCGCATGGCACACGTCCCCGACCTCGACTGCATCCGCCTTTCGCGTCTCAAGAAGAAGACCCTGTTCGAGATGGACCCGTCGGAGGATGTGGAGCGCGCGCAGTCGGAATATCTGAAGCTTGCGCAGGCGATGTGGGACGGCGCCGAGCCCCTGGAGGCCACGCCGATGAAAGACCGCGATATTTTCGAATTCCTGGGATTCAACTGATGACGACGCAGTCCTACCTCGATCGCCGCCACGACCTCAAAACCTATTTCGACAGGACTGCGGCGGATGCGTGGGCGAAACTGACGACCGATGCCCCTGTCAGCGGCGTGCGCGCGACGGTGCGCGCGGGCCGCGACCGCATGCGCGCGACGCTCATGAGCTGGCTTCCCGACGACCTGACAGGCGCGCGTCTTCTCGACGCCGGTTGCGGCACGGGGCTTCTCTCGGTCGAAGCGGCGCGTCGCGGCGCGCATGTGGTGGCGGTGGATCTCTCCCCGACGCTCGTCGGCATCGCTCAGGAGCGCATGCCGGAAGATGTCGCCGACCGAATCGAATTCCATTCCGGCGATATGCTGGACGCTTCGCGCGGTCGCTACGATTTCTGCGTCGCGATGGATTCGCTTATTCACTACAAGGCAGACGACCTCGTAAGCGCGCTTTCGGGTCTCGCCGCGCTTGCAGATCGGCAGGTGCTTTTCACCTTCGCGCCAAAGACATTCGCGCTCTCCGTCATGCACAGCGCGGGCAAGCTTTTCCCCCGTTCGGATCGGTCGCCGGCCATCGAACCTATTGCGGAAACCAGACTTTCAGGGATGATCACGAAGGATAGCCGCCTTGCGGGCTTCACACAGGGTCGCTCGGAGCGGATCGTGAACGGGTTCTACACCTCGCACGCCATGGAGTTGGTCGCCGCGTGACGGATGTCGGAGGTCATAGGCAGGTAGGCGCGCCCGGCACTCCGAAAGAGATGCCGGACGAAACAGCTGCCGTGTCCGATTCGACAGCTTACGCCGCGCCGCAGCCCGCTAACGCCACCCTGACTTCAGTGGGCGACAAAGCAACCGATATTCCGCCGATTTCGGTTTCCACCGTAAACCCGTCGGAGCCTTCCGGCTCGCAAAAGGCAACCGAACCAAAGGCGCCGCCAGCAACCTCACATCCAAGCGCCGCTTTCCTGTTCCTGAAGGGCCTTGGGCCGAAGTTTCTGCCTTTTGCGGACGCGGCGACGCCGCAATTTCCCTTGCACCGGCTGCTGCGCCTCTCCCTGTTTCAGGTGACGGTCGGCATGGCTCTGGTGCTCGTCAACGGCACGCTGAACCGCGTGATGATCCTCGATCTCGGCGTGCCCGCGTGGCTTGTCGCCCTGATGATCGCGATCCCGCTCGTTTTCGCACCGTTCCGCGCTCTCCTCGGCTTCAAGTCCGACACGCACCGCTCGCTCCTCGGCTGGAAGCGTGTGCCTTACATCTGGTTCGGCACGCTGATCCAGTTCGGCGGCCTCGCCATCATGCCTTTTGCTCTGATCCTCCTGTCGGGCGACACGCAAGGGCCGCCGATCCTCGGTCAGTTCGCGGCCGCGCTCGCCTTCCTGCTCGTCGGCGCGGGCATGCACACGACCCAGACGGCCGGACTCGCGCTCGCGATGGACTTGTCGCCCGCCGAGAAGCGGCCGCGAGTCGTCGCGTTCCTGTATGTCATGCTGCTGATCGGCATGAGCGTAAGCGCGCTGCTTCTCGGCGATCTCCTCACGAATTTCAGCCAGATGCGGCTTATCGAGGTGATTCAGGGCACAGCGCTCGCGACCATGGTGCTGAATATTGTCGCATTGTGGAAGCAGGAGCCGCGCAGGCCGCGCCGCCTCGTCGAGCACGAGCCCAAACCCGATTTCGGGGAAGCGTGGCGCACGTTCATGGCGACCGGCAACTGGAAGCGCATATTTGTGGGGCTGGGGCTCGGCACGGTCGGCTTCAGCATGCAAGATATCCTGATCGAGCCATATGGCGGTCAGGTTCTCGGGATGACGGTGTCGCAGACGACGGCGCTGACGGCCTTTTTCGCGCTGGGCGCGCTCATTTCGCTCGCCATTGCCGCGCGTCGCCTCGACAGGGGCGTCAATCCGCACCGGCTCGCCGCGCAAGGCGTGATGGTCGGCCTCGCGGCGCTGGCTGCGTTCGTCTTTTCCGCGCCCGTCGGCGAACGCCTCCTGTTCGAGGTGGGCGTCGTGGCGCTCGGATTTGGCAGCGGCTTTTTTGCCGCAGGCACTCTGACGGCCGCAATGGAGCTTGCAAAAGCCTCTCAGGCCGGTTTAGCGCTTGGTGCGTGGGGTGCAGTCGGTGCCTCTGCGACAGGAGGCGGAATTGCACTCGGCGGTGCCATCCGTGACATTAGCGCGACCCTTGCGGCGAACGGTAGCCTGGGTGAGGCGCTAATGCGCACAGACACAAGTTACCTCATTGTCTATCATATCGAAATTGCCCTGTTGTTCGCGACGCTCGTGGCCATCGGCCCCTTGGTGCGCACAGCGGGTGATACATCAAGGCAAAAGCCGCCGCAATTCGGCCTAGCTGATTATCCGGGTTGAGAAAAAACTTTGGAGGTTTTAATGCCAACCGGCGCACTGACATCACATCTCGACGTCGCCCAGGTGACGTTGTACGCGTTCTGGATCTTCTTCGCGCTCCTGATCCTTTACCTGCGCCGTGAAGACCGGCGTGAGGGGTATCCCCTGATCAACGAATCGACCGGCAAGCCGCAGAACGACGGCTATCTCACGATCCCGGACAAGAAGATCTTCCGTCTTTTCCATGGCGGCACGACGACCTCTCCTCAGCCCTACAAGCCCGAGCGTGAGATCAAGGCCAAGCCCGCGACCAATCATCCCGGCTCGCCGCTCATTCCGACCGGCAATCCGTTGATCGACGGCGTCGGCCCGGCTGCGTGGGTGCAGCGTCAGGACGTACCGGATCTGACCTATGACGGTCTGACCCGCATCGCTCCCCTGCGCGTCGCCACCGATTATGCCGTCGACGAGCATGACCGCGACCCGCGCGGGTTCACGGTTTATGGCGCCGATGGTGCCAAGGCCGGCAAGATCCGCGATGCGTGGCTCGACCGCTCGGAAGTCATCATCCGCTATCTCGAAGTTACGACGCCGAAGGGCCGGAATGTTCTCGTTCCGATCACGCTCGCCAAGGTCGACCAGGGCAAGGGCAAGGTCGTTCTCGAATCGATCCTCGGCGCCCAGATCGAAGATGCGCCGAAGCTCGCCAACCCGGATCGCGTGACGCGACTCGAGGAAGACAAGGTCGCCGCGTACTATGCGGGCGGCATCTTGTACGCTACGCCGGCTCGTCAGGAGCCTCTTTTATGAGTGAATACGACTACGAGCCGATACGGGGTCTCCCGTACCGGCTTCCCGAGGATGAAAAAATCCTTTGGCAGGGATCGCCTAAATGGCGGTCCCTGGCCGTTCATCTCTGCCATGTGCGCACGATCACGCTCTATTTCGCGCTTTTGATCGCGTGGAGGGTCGTTGCCACAGCGGCCGACGGCAAGCCCGTATCGGAAGCGTACGAACTCGCTGCCTTTCTCGCGCTGCTGAACGGCATCCTGGTCTCGATAGCGGTGATCTGGTCGATCCTTCTCGCCAAGACGACGATCTACACAGTCACGACACGCCGCGTGGTGTTGCGTTACGGGATCGCGTTGACGAAGGCCGTGAATGTGCCGCTCCGCTTCGTCAAGAACGTCGCCATGAACAGGCATTCGAACGGCTGCGCGGATATCGCTTTTGAAACGAGCGGCAAGGACCGCATCGCCTATCTCATCTTGTGGCCTCATGCGCGGCCATGGCGCGTTTCGCCGACGCAGCCGATGCTCCGCTCGGTAGCGGAGCCGGAAAAGGTTGCCGAAATTCTCAAACAGGCACTTGCACCGTTTGCGGCGCAGAGCGTAGATGAGAATGAAAATAAAGAGACGCAGGCTGCAACCGATCAGCAGGATGCGGAAAAAAAGGTGACTGACCCCGGTCAGCCCGCTGCCGAGGCAGCGTAATCGAATTGGAAACGCACCGGTATGTTCAAGGGTGTGAACAAAGCGCTGCTTCTGGGAAGCGCGGCCGTCGCCGCTCTCCTCGTTATCGTCATCGGCTCAAGCGTCGTCGATAGGCTCGGCGGCGGCGTGGCGGATGCTTCGCGCCGCCCCGTCGTTTCGCGGGCCGTCATCTTCCGGGACGCGCCTTCCGGGGGGATCGCCGTCTTCGATCAGGGAGCAACCGAGCCCTTCCAGATCCTCGACCGCGAAAAGAATTCATTCATGGCGACGGCGATGCGCATTCTTCGCCAGGTGCGTCAGGCGCGATCCAAGGCCGGGCCGGACGCGCCGTTCGTCGTCACACAGTGGAGCGATGGCAGGCTGACCCTGACCGACCCATCGACCGGCGAAACGGTGGAGCTTGCCGCCTACGGTCAGAAGAACGCCGAAACCTTCGCGCAACTCCTTCCCGATACGAGCGTGCCTCGATGACGCCGGTTCGCGCAGAAGGGGGCTCTCGTGGGGTCGCGCAGATTTTTGGCGTGCATGCCGGTCCGGGATTTTTGAACGCTGTCGAAAGAACATCGGTGGCTTGCAACTCGCCGTGTCCACAGAGCATGGAAGGCGTCGGTGCCCTTGCTTCCTTCGCAACACAGAGCCGTTCCATGGCGGTGCGGCTGCGGTGGCTTCAGAGCAACAGGCGTGTTCTTGTAGCGCAGAAGAAGCGGGCGAACCCCGGCGTCGGCGAACCCGGGCGAGCGGACTTGATTGATATCAAGGATCGGGAGCCTCTATTTGTCATAAATGCATCAGACGCGTCGCGGCGCTTGCCGCTGAAAGAAATATCGCGCTCATCGGGGAAGCCAGCTTTGTCCTTGCGCGCGGTTATCGCGCGGCTGCCTTTCAGGGCGCCTGGCGCGCCGCGGGCAGTGCGGTCGCGAACGGCGAGCTAGCGAGGGTAGGGCATTGATACATTACGGGCTTCCGACCCTCTACGTTCTCTTTGTCTGGTGGTTCAGCACCGGCGCTGTTCTGTATCTCAATAATCTGCCAAAACACACCTACAAATGGAGCGTGCTCGGCGGAACGCTCGTGCTGCTGGGCTCGCTCTACGGTCTGTACGTCTCCAGCCAGAGCCAGACGGTTCTGGCAGCCTATGTCAGCTTTACCTGCGGTCTTCTCGCCTGGGCGTGGACGCAACTGACGTTCTACACCGGCGTCATCACCGGACCGCGCAAGACCGCTTGTCCTCCGGGCTGCTCCGGCTCCCGGCACATGTGGCATGCCGCTGAAACTTGCCTTTATCACGAGGCTAGCGCGGCGCTTCTCGGTGTTGCCGTTTGCTTCGCAACGCTCAACGGCACGAATCACATCGGGTCCTGGACGTATACGGTGATCTGGCTCATGCATGCGAGCGCGAAGGTGAACGCCGTCCTCGGTGTCCGCAATCTCAACGATCACTTCTTCCCCGAGCATCTGCGCTATCTAAGCTCCTACCTGCGCAAGAAGCCGATGAACCTCCTGTTCCCGGTTTCGATCACCGTATCGACCGTTTTCGCGGCCGTCCTTGTGCACAAGGCGGTCGAGATGCAGCATTCGCCCTTTGACGCGCTCGCGCTGACATTTTCGATCGTAATCCTGGCGCTTGGCATCATCGAGCACTGGTTTCTCGTGCTGCCCATCCCGGCCGAGGCGCTCTGGAACTGGAGCGTCAGGGCCAAGACCGGCGTTGTCAAGCAGGAGTCGGTGAGACTTCCGGAGATCGTCGATGCAACCAAGCCAGCTTCGACGCGCCTTCGCATCGTAGCGAGCCGCGGCGATATCTAGTTGTCCGATTCCGACAATTGCATCCGTTTGCAGCACGCTTGCGGGGCCGGGATCAAAAGGACCATTGGCAAGCGATGCTTTCTAATGGAGCTTTCGAATTTTTACCTTTGATTGAAAGCTCGAAGCAACCGGGGCTTAGAAGTCAAATTCGCTCCACTTGACGGAGCCCAAAGCGGCCTTCTTGGTCGTTGGCGAGCGTAAGCTTGTCGTGCGACGGCCGCCTTCGCGGGTCGGGATCTCGCAATAAGGTGCGCGCCACCGCCCTTGCTGCATCCTGCCGCAAGTCCGATGTGGCCTGCGCTTTATGTTTCAGCCTCGACCTGCTTCTTTTCGTGCAGCGAAACGTGCGGCACCCGTTTGAGCTGCTCGGCACGAGGCTTCGCTTGCCGTGGCCGCCCATCTTGCCCGTGCGACGAGCCCGTCGTCCGGTAACGCCGCATCGGCGTCACCCCAGCCGCGTCTGAAGTTATGGAAACGAGAGCGGATGGGACAAACGGCTTCTTCAGAGCCGCTTTCGTCGGATCGTAATGATGCAGGCTTCTTCGTCGACTCCAGTCGGAGCGGGTTGACAGTCGATCTCTAGAATCTCGATGTCTGGGCCAATGCCGATTCATCGGAATGCTGGCGAACGAATGCTCCCCCTCCGGCCCCTCACGCGGAAGGCGGGGCTTCCTTTTTCAGGGCCAGTTTGAGACCAGCTCCTCCGGCCCCTCGCGCGGGGGGATCGCGTCGCAAGCGCTGGAAAATGCGTCATCAAAGCGGGCTGTGGCCGCTCTGCTGCTCACGCCGCCGGTCGAGCAACACACGCTGACACAGATCGTGCGAAAGAGGAACGTGGCATCAATGCCGGCTTCCTCCGGCCCGCATCTTGAATCCCGGTTCAATCAAGGAGGAAATTGCCGCTATTCGGCCATTCAGTAAACCGGCCTGATAGCGCTCGATCTACCGGCGTTTCTTGACGGCGGCCTTCGGAGGCGCTGCGATGACAAGGGTTGCAGCCTGTGGCGCCGGCGCGGCTTTCGCGGCGGCAAGGCGCTGATACCCGTCGAAGCCTGCCATCAGTTCCGCGAACAACGCGCGCGCAGAACGCAGATTTCCGGCCTCCGTCAGCGTGAAATGGTCGGGGGCGGCCAATGGCGGGTTGACAGTCGTCCATGCATGGATCGAGCAGTGGCCGCCCATGTATTTCGCCCAGTCCCAATAAAAGGCCCCGCTTGCTGCGGCGGTGCGCCGGATCGCGGAGCGGACCGCTTCGAGGCGCGGCGGTGCGTGCCAGCGGCCGAGGCGCTCGTTGCTGCGGCCGAGAAGGCGCGTGTAGCCGGCAATTTCCTGCGGATTGAGGGCGCGGCAGACCTGCGCGCCGCCGGAACCGGAAAAGGTCGGCAGCCGCGCTGCGTCAGGTGGTCCGATCAAAAGGAGCGACGCACCTGGCACGGCGCTCTTGATCTGCTCCACCGTCAGCCTGAGACGGGCCTCATAATCGCGAATGTCGAGATCGTCATCGAAGCCTTCCTTCTTCCCGAAACTCAGGATCACGAGATCCGGGTCGAGCTTCTTGAGATCATTCGCTGCGAAGTCGCGGGACCATTTGCCGAGCGTCATCGCGGTCGCGCCGGGGACACCGGCATTCGAATAAACGATGCCTGGCGTTTGCGTGCCGGTTGTCAGCGACAGCATCGTCACTTCGCCGTCGCCGCGCGGGCGGATCGTTACTTCGCGCGCCTTCGCCATGATGCGTATCGAGGTCTGGCTCACGTTCGGCGCCCGCGTCGGGACGAGCTTCATCTCTCCATCGACGCTGATGGCGACGGTGCCCTGCTGCGGCCCTGTCATGAAAGAGGCTTCGACCCAGTCGAAGGCGGTTTCCGCGGAGGTGAACCGCAGCCATGCATCAGAGGCGGCCGAGGTCACGCGCACGCCGGACAGGCCGAACGGACCCGACGCGCTGCTCGCCGCGCTGGCAAGCGACCACGCGCCCCCGCGATCGATCTTCATCCCCCGCACGGGATAGAGGCCGGGCAGCATGAGGCCACGCCCGGCGTTGCCGAAGCGGCTCGTGAGATGCTCCCTGAGAGCGCCAGCGAAACGGTCGTCAACGATTTCGTCTCCACCGAGATGGACGATCTTAGCCGCGCCCGAACGCTTTCCGGCGTTCAACCGCGTGAGCGCGCCGTAAAAGTTCTGCAATGCTTCGGCGGCGGTGATGGCCTGCGGCTCGTAAGCCTCTGTTGTGTTGAGGGCAAGCGCGAGCGAGGCGTCTGAAGGGGAGGGGCGGCGCGCTTCGAAGGTGGAGAACGCGAAGAGCGACGGTCCGCTGTCGGGCATGAGCGTCGGAGCGGGGTGCGATCCGGCAGAAGACGGAGACTGGAACGACAGGAAGTTTGTCTTGTAGGACCGGTTCAGCGCGGGTGAGCCGTCGTTGTCTTCCGCGAGAGGCGCACGGCCCGTATCGTCGCTCCATCCCATGCCGGGCAGGCATCCGCCCAGAAGCGGAAGGGCTGCCAGTCCCAATGCGGGCAGCAATCGCTTCCACCAGAAGCGCCGATCGGGTCGTTGACTTCCCTGCATGAAGACTCCGGCACACTTACTCGACGACATCTGACAACACGAAGTAGAATTACTGCTGCGACGTGGCGCTGTCTTCGCGCCACGTGAAATCATCGGCTCGCCCTTCTTTCGATGGCAAGGCATCGCCACGGCTCAGAACCTTGAAATACAGGCGGTCGGCGAGGGGCGTCTGCCGCTGGATCTCCCGCATCGAGAATTCACCCACAGGCGATATGGCAGCAATGGCCGTCATGCCGTCGCCGAGGTCGCCGAAGATCAGTTCACCGCCCTGAAAGCCTGAGGAACCGGCGAAGGCAGCATGCTCGCGGCGTTCGTCGCCGGCGCCGGCCGGCGCGGTGTCTGGCCCCGCTGCCGGACCATTGTCTTTTGCTGAAGCAGCTTTCGTTTCCGTCCCTGTAACGGCGGCTGGGCCGTCGGGCCTTGCATCCGTTTCCGTCGTCCAGACGGATTTGCCGCCAGCACCCTTTGCCGAGCGGCTTGCACCCGGGACCACGCGCGCCTGTTCTTCCTCGTCGCCCGCGAGCGGGATGTTGCGCTGCGCCTTCGCCTGGGCAAGATCGCGCCTGAGCACGATTTCCACGTAATTGGCGAGCTTGCGGCTGCCTGCCGCCGTAAAGCCCACGCCGTCGCCTTCGCGCAAACGTTTCGTCTGTCCGCTGAGGTCGGGGCCATAAGCCGTGTAGGCCCCGGACTGATCGGTAAAGCCCGCGCTCGTTTCGATGAATTTTGCGCCGTTGACGTAGGCCGACTGGCGTACCGCGTCGTTCATGGCCGCTACCGCTTCGTTTCTCTGGCTATTCGCCATGACGGGAAGGCCGAGCCAGTAAACCGAGATGTTGGCGGCCTTCAGCTTGCGAATGAGCTTTTCGGCTTCCCGACCGTAGACATCCTTCCATTCGGCGGTGCCGGGCTGAAGTCGCCCTGTACCGGTCGGCGCTTTCATCGAGGTCACGTCATTCACGCCGAGCATGATCACGGCGACGTTGACGGGGGGTGTCGACGCGACCAGCTTGTCGATGTCGGCAAAGAGGCCGATCTGCTCCGTTCGCGCGAGGCCGTAATTCGATTTCGACGCATCCTGAATCTGCACCGATGCATCCTGCTTGAAAGCGTCCTGAAGGCCGTTTGTCAGGCCCGGCCCGAGCCAGTCGCCGATAATGCGGACCTGATATCGATCCGTCAGCGGAAAGGGCGTCACGTAGCTCGACGAGAGGGGGTTCGGTGTCTGCGCAAGGACGATCCCGCCCCCTGCGGCGAGGGCGAAGACGATGGCGACCAGTGACGCCAGGGCGCGGGATATCGAGGTCATCTGATTATCCTCGCTGAACGCGCCAAAGACTAAACTCCACCCCATTTTGCCTCACGGCCTTGTTTTATGCGGGAATGTGTCAGGATCAAGCCTGCACCGTGGCCGCACACCTTTTTCCACCTGTCTCAGGGAGAGCGCGCTTCCCTCCGCCAGAACCCCGGCTTACGCTTATCGCACGTCTATCGCGATGAAAGCTCGGCGGCCAGACGATCGGCGAGCAGCCCTACCGCGAGAGCATACAGATCCGAATTGTTGTATGTCTTAATGACATCGAAGTTCGCGACAGTGAGAAATGCCAATGTGTTGGTTTTTTCGCCCGTGAACGGATTTGTTTTCTCCGGCAGGAAGAGGCGCGCGGTTTCACCCGGCTTCGGGAAAGGTTCACCCGTTTCGCGCGCCACGCCGATCTTGCGCCAGCTTGCGATGGGCCTGGCTTCCTGTGCGTCGGTCGGCGCGAAGCCATCCGGCAAACGGACCGCGTAGCCCCAGGTTCGCCGCCGCTGCCAGCCCGATTGGGCGAGGTAGTTCGCCGTGGAGGCCATCGCGTCGGCCGGGTCGTCCCATATGTCGCCGCGCGGCCTGCCCGAGAAGCTGATGCCGAACTTGTTGTAAGTGGACGGTATGAACTGCGTGTGGCCCATGGCGCCCGCCCAGGAGCCTGACAGCTTGTCGGGCGAGATGCGCTGGTTTTCGACGATCTTGAGCGCTTCCACGATTTGCGTCTTCCAGAAATCCGCGCGGCGTCCGGCTGCGGCGAGCGTCGCCAGAGAGCGGAAGACCGCCCACGATCCCTGCTTGTTGCCGAAATCGGATTCGGCGCCCCAGATCGCGACGAGAATGAAGCGGCTCACGCCATAGCGCCGCTCAAGCACCTTGAGCTTTCCCTCATATTTGAGATAGGCGGCCTTGCCGTCGGCAATGCGCGCGGGCGTGATGATGCGGTCGAGATATTGTGTCGCGGTAAGCGTGAATTCGGGCTGGCGGTTGGCGAGCCGCAGCACTTCCGGGTCCGGTTCGAGGCCCGCGAAAGCCGCGTCGAATGTGTCGCGTGCGATGCCTTCTCGTTCCGCCAGGGGCCAAAGCTCCGACTTCAGGGCGCCGAATGCCGTGTCCTGTGACTCCTCCGCGCGCGCGCTTCCGAAGCCTGCGAGCGTCATCATCGCGATCAGCGCGGCGGCCAGCCGCGCGGCGACCCTGTGCAAATCGATTCTCCCTCAGCGTGCCTCGCGGGAGCCGCAATTAGCGCTTCTATCTCGGCGCGCGTTCGCTATATCGTTCGCGAACGGTCTCACCGCTGAAGCGCCCGAGAATCTTCGTCGATAAGCTCAAACCCTCACCGAGAAGTCCCATGAGCAAGCCTATCCGCAAGGCCATTTTCCCCGTCGCCGGTCTCGGCACGCGCTTTCTCCCCGCCACGAAGGCGATGCCGAAAGAGATGCTGACCGTGGTCGACCGCCCCATCATCCAGCACGTGGCCGACGAGGCGCGCACCGGCGGCATCGAACATTTCATCTTCGTAACTGGGCGCAATAAAGGCGTCATCGAGGATCATTTCGACCGGCAATTCGAGTTGGAAGAAGTGCTTAGGCGGCGCAACAAGCAGGAAGAGCTGCTGAACCTCGAAACGCACCTGCCGAAGCCCGGCGCTACGAGCTTCACCCGCCAGCAGGAGCCGCTCGGCCTCGGTCACGCGGTCTGGTGCGCGCATGACATCGTGGGCCGCGATCCGTTCGCGCTGCTTCTGCCCGACGTGATCGTGCTGCCCGATGGCGAAAGCTGCCTCGGCCAGATGATCCGGGTCTATGACGGCCTCGTGGAGAAATATCCCGAGGCGAAGATCAACATCATCGCCGTGGAAGAGGTGGCGCCCGAGGAGACGAGTTCCTACGGCGTTGTCGGCCTCGCGGGCGTCGAGGGCGACCGTCTGTGGCGCATCGATTCGATGGTGGAAAAGCCCGCGAAGGGCACGTCGCCCTCGAACCTCATCATCATGGGCCGCTACATCCTCCAGCCCGAAATCTTCGACATCCTGAAATATCAGGAGCGCGGCGCGGGCAACGAGATCCAGCTTACCGACGCGATGCGCACGCTGATGCAGGATCAACTGTTCTTCGCCTACAAGTTCCGCGGCAAGAGCTACGATTGCGGCTCGAAGCTCGGCTTCCTCACGGCGAACGTGGCATTTGCGCTGGCGCGTTCCGACCTCGGCCCCAAATTTGGCGAGGAACTGAAGAAGCTCGCCGCCGAGGTGCAGGCGAAAAAGGCCGCCGAATAGGGCAAAACATTCGAAGCGAATTCCGATGCAAGATCGGAACTCGCTTCTTTTGCCTACAGCGTGGTGCCGCAAATCGGAGGCGGCCCGACGCTCCATGTTTCCGCTGTCGATCAGCTTCCCTGCGTCAAACCGGGTCCGCGTGAGCGGAGGGTTACCTCGTGAGCGGAGGGTTACCTAATGCGCCTCGTCCCAGTTCCGCGCGGCGCGGGCGTCCACCTTCAGCGGCACGGAGAAGGCCACGGCGGGCTCGGCGGCGCGCTCCATGACGCGGGTCACGGCCTTGATCGTGGCTTCCACCTCCGCATCGTCGGCCTCGAACACGAGTTCGTCGTGCACCTGAAGCAGCATCTTCGCGCGAACGCCCGCCTTTTCCAGCGCGGCGGGCACGCGCACCATCGCGCGGCGGATGATGTCGGCGGCGGTGCCCTGAATCGGCGCGTTGATCGCCGCGCGCTCGAAGAACTGCCGCATGTTCCACTTCGGTGTGTTGATCTCGGGGAAGTGGATCTTGCGGCCGAACAGTGTTTCCACATGGCCGTCTTCGTGCACCTTCGAGCGCATTGCGTCCATATAGGCGCGGATGCCGGGGAAGCGCTCGAAATACCTGGAGATGTAGTCCCCCGCCTCCTGACGCGGGATGCCGAGCTGCTGCGACAGGCCGAACGCTGAAATGCCGTAGATGATGCCGAAATTGATGGCCTTCGCGCGGCGGCGCACCTCGCCCGGCATGTCCTTCACCGGCACGCCGAACATCTCGCTCGCCGTCATCGCGTGGATGTCGAGCCCTTCGGCGAAGGCGTGTTTCAGCGCCGGAATGTCGGCCATATGGGCGAGCACGCGAAGCTCGATCTGGCTGTAATCGGCTGAGATGAGCTTCTTGCCCGGTTCCGCGATGAAGGCCGAGCGGATCATGCGGCCTTCGCGCGTGCGGATGGGGATGTTTTGCAGGTTCGGCTCGGTCGATGACAGCCGCCCTGTCGAGGTGGAGGCGAGCGAGAAACAGGTGTGGATGCGGCCCGTGTCGGCGTCGATGTGCTGCGGCAGCGAGTCGGTGTAGGTGCTTTTCAGCTTCGCGAGTTGCCGCCATTCGAGGAGCTTGCCCGGCAGGCGGCGCTGGTCTTCGGTGAGGTCTTCGCTCGATACCAGGTCTTCGAGCACCTTCGCGCCCGTGCTCCATTTGCCGGTGGAAGTCTTCTTCGCGCCGGGCAGGCCGAACTTGCCGAAAAGCAGGTCGGCGATCTGCTGCGGCGAGCCGATATTGAAGCGCTGGCCGGCAAGCTCGTAGATCTCATCCTCAAGGCGCGCGAGGCTCTGCGCGAAGTCGGCGGAAAGGCGCGAGAGGACCGCGCGATCGACCCTGATGCCGTTGAATTCCATGGTGCCGAGCACTGCGGGCATCGGGCGTTCGAGCGTCGCGTAAACGGCGGCCATGCCCTCGGCGGCGAGGCGCGCGCGGAACAAGTGCCACAGGCGAAGCGTCACGTCGGCGTCTTCGGCGGCGTATTCCGTCGCCTTGTCGACCGCGATGCAGTCGAAGGTGGACTGTGCCTTCCCCTTGCCCGCAACATCGGTGAAGGCGATGGGCGTGTGGCCGAGATGGCGCTTCGACAACTCGTCCATGCCGAAACCCGCGAGCCCGCCGCGCCCCTGATCGCAGGCATAGGCCATCAGCATGGTGTCGTCGTAGGGCGTGACGCGGATATCGCCGTGGCGGCGCATGATGAGCGCGTCGTATTTGATGTTCTGGCCGATCTTCAGCACGCTGTCGTCTTCGAGGAGCGCTTTCAGGCGGGGCAGGGCGCTTTCCATCGGAAGCTGGGCGATCTCGCCCGCGCCCGTAAAGTCGAGGCCGTCGCCCGCGCGATGCGCAAGCGGGATGTAGCAGGCGCGGCCGGGTTCGAGCGCCAGCGCCACGCCGCAGAGTTTCGCGGACATGGCGTCGAGCGCTGTCGTTTCGGTGTCGAAGGCGACGAACCCTTGTTCGGTGGCGGCTGCGATCCAGTCTTCGAGCGTCTGGAGGTCCGTCACCTGCTGGTAAAGCGAGCGGTCGAACGGGATCGCCTTCAGCCACGCCTCCACACGGCGCACCTCATCAGCGGGCGTATCGCCGCCGGGCGCTTTCTCCGGTGCCTCGGCGTCGACTTCGCCACCGGGTGCGGGGCGCGTCATCTCCCCCGTGGACGGCTCCACGCCGAACGCCTCGGAAATCCGCTTCGTCAGCGAGTTGAATTCCATCGTGCGCAGGAATTCGAGCAGCGCGTGCGGGTCCGGCTCTTCGACGGCGGCGAGGTCGAGCGGCTTTTCGACGGGCATGTCGCAGCTAAGCTCGACGAGGCGGCGCGAAAGCCGCGCCTGGTCGGCGAACTCGATGAGCCGCTCGCGCCGCATCTTCTGCTTGATGAGCGGCGCATTGGCGAGCAGGTTTTCGAGGTCGCCATATTCGCGAATGAGTTCCGCCGCCGTCTTGATGCCGATGCCCGGCACCCCCGGCACGTTGTCGACCGAGTCGCCCGCGAGCGCCTGCACGTCGACGACCTTCGCCGGCGGCACCCCGAACTTCTCGATCACCTCCGCCTCGCCGATCACCTTGTTCTTCATGGTGTCGAGCATGGTCACGCCGGGGCGGACGAGCTGCATCAGATCCTTGTCGGACGAGACGATCACCACTTCCGCGCCCGCGTCCGCCGCCTGGCAGGTGTAGGCCGCTATGATGTCGTCGGCCTCGTAGCCCTCCTGCTCGATGCAGGCGACGTTGAAGGCGCGCACAGCATCGCGGATCAGCGCGAATTGCGGGACGAGTTCGGCTGGCGGCTCGGGGCGCTGCGCCTTGTAGGCCGCGGAAATTTCGGTGCGGAAGCTCGCGCGGCTGTGGTCGAAGATCACCGCGAGATGCGTCGGCGCCTTTTCGCCCTTCGTCTCGCGAAGCAGCTTCCACAGCATGTTGCAGAAACCGTGCACCGCGCCGACCGGCAACCCGTCCGACGGGCGCGTCAGCGGCGGCAGCGCGTGGAAGGCACGGAAGATGTAGCCCGAGCCGTCGATAAGATAGACGCGGCTGCCGGGCGGCACGGCGGCTTCGGCGGGGGCGGTGGAAACGGGCGTTTCGGCGAGCGATGGGGCGGCTGTCATGCGGCGAATATAGGCGGGTTCGAGGCGACCGGCCAACCCCAATCGGCGGGCATCGACAGGCGTGTGAGTGGCGCCAGCGCTTTCAGCATGACGTTTGCCCGCGCGCCGACCGAGATGACTTATTGCGACGGCGCGGGGCTTCGGCTATGCTGCGGCCAGATGCTTGCATATCGGTTTGCGAACCGGTATGCCTTGGCACACGCACCCGTAGCTCAGCTGGATAGAGTACTAGATTCCGAATCTAGGGGTCACAGGTTCGAGTCCTGTCGGGTGCGCCAACATTTTTTCAAGTGTCTGTTCCTTCAGATACAACAGCAAAATCAATGACTTGATCTGCCACCGGAGTATCAAGCGGTGGTGTCAACGGCATTCTTCATGGGCATCGTCAGGGGCGGGAACGGCTTCTTCGACGCACGGAAACTCTGGTGCGAGCAAAGCGCGAACCGGGTCGTACTGTGGACGGCTCCCCACCGCGAACTGCGGTATGTTCAGCAAAAAGCCGAATATTGCGAAACAGCTCTCAGGTGCACGGGGTTTAATGCTGCCGGGCGGTTTGTTGTTCGTCGGGTGCACCGCGTGATCTGCGCCGCGCGCAGCACCGCGACCTTCTGAAGAGCGTGCGGTTGATCCGCATCTGAGCGTGCTTCGGTCATACCGCGTCGTGCGAGCGCCTGCTCGAACTCATTTCTGTCGAAAAACGCCTCTGTCGAAAAACGCCGCCCTCTAAACGGGAATTTTCGTTTCGTCGAAAATTCTTGCTGTTTAGCGCACGGTCTGTTCAATAAACCCGTAATAATGTGCAATCCCGCATCGTCATCTTAGCCGATGAGTCGAATAAAACAATGTCGTCGATTGGGACTTAAGCTTGCGCTATCACCTACATAATGGCCTTCAGTTGCGTCCGCGCTTTGGCTTGCGGCCGCCGTTGCTCGCTATTGCCGCCGTTGCGTTGGTCCTTGGTGCTTGCGCCGAGGAAAAAACGACGACATCAAACACAGCCCTCCCGCCCGAGGTCGGGGTGTTGACCGTGACGAAGGCGCCGATCACGCTCACGAAGGAGCTTCCCGGGCGGATTACGCCAATCCGCGTCGCTGAGGTGCGCCCGCGAGTCGGCGGTATCGTCATCGAGCGAACCTTTCAGCAGGGCAGCCTGGTGAAGGCCAACGCAGTGCTCTACCGTATCGATCCCGCGCTGTTTCAGGTCGAACTCGACCGCGCGGAAGCCGCTCTGGCCAAGGCCCAGGCCGTCGCCCAGCAGACGACGCGGCAGGAAGGACGCCTGAAAACGCTTCTGACCGGCCAGACGACCACCCAGGCGCAATACGATCTCGCTCTTGCCGCGAGGCAACAGGCGGAAGCAGAGGTGGCCGCACAGAAAGCGGCCGTAGAGCAGGCCAAGCTCAACCTCGACTATGCAACAGTCCGCGCGCCGATTGCCGGGCGCATCGGTCGCGCGCTTGTTACGGAGGGGGCACTCGTGGGCCGAACCGAAGCCACGCATATGGCGACGATCCAGCAACTCGATCCCATTTATGCCGACTTCACCCAGTCCGTGACCGAAGTCAACGACATGAAACGAGCCCTTTCCGATGGGAACCTCAGACGCGTGTCGCCTGACACGGCGAGCGTGCGCCTGCTATTCGATGACGGCTCGGCCTATGCATTCCCCGGCCGTCTCCTGTTTTCGGACGTAACCGTAGACCCCGGCACCGCAAAGGTGATGCTGAGAGGCGAATTCCCCAATCCGAAATCAGAACTTCTTCCGGGGATGTATGTGCGAGTGGTTATTGAGGAAGCGATCGACATCGACGGCATTGCCGTACCGGCGCAAGCCGTGCAACGCACAGACTCCGGTGTGAGCGCCGTTTTCGTTGTCAACGACAGCGACCGCGCCATCCTTCAGCCTGTGCGCGTTGGCAGGACGATCGGCGGGCGGGTCACCATCGAGGACGGACTGAAGCCGGGATACAGAATTGTCGTCGATGGCTTCCAGAAGTTCACTCCCGGAGAACGCGTCAAGCCGGTGCCCTGGAGCGAGCGCCCGATCACTCAAGCCGCGACCCGATAACCGGCGAGGCCGCCTCTACTGCTCCCGAACCGCCACTTCTGTTGGAGTGCAGCCGATGTCGAGCTTCTTTATCGCCCGTCCGGTTTTCGCCTGGGTTGTTGCGATTTTCATATGCCTCGCAGGCATGCTGTCGCTTCCCTTTCTTCCGGTTGCACAATATCCGATCATCGCGCCGCCTTCGATCTCGATCACCACGTCCTACCCCGGCGCCTCGACGCAAAACCTGTATTTCAGCGTGACCCGCCTGATAGAGGAGGAATTGAACGGCGCTACCAACATCCTGAGCTACGAGTCCACGAGCGACACGACCGGCGAAGTGGAAATTCTCGCCTACTTCAAGCCGGGCACCGACATCACGCTCGCCTCGGTCGATGTGCAAAACCGCATCAAGCGTATCGAGCCGAGGCTCCCCGAGGTCGTCCGCGAAGAAGGCATATCGATCCTGGAGGCGAGCAGCGCCATTCTGCAGTTCGTGACCCTGACCTCCAAGGACGGCAAACTCGACGAGATCGCGCTTGGCGATATTGCGACGCGCTATGTGCTGCAGGAGCTGAGGCGTCTGGAAGGTGTCGGGCGCGCGCGCCTGTTCTCCACCGAGCGGGCGATGCGGATCTGGCTCGACCCGGACAAGCTGCTCGGCCTCAATCTGACGGCACGGGACGTGGACGAAGCCATCGAGGCGCAGAATGCGCAGGTAGCGTCCGGCTCTCTTGGCGTTGCGCCCGCGCCGCCCGAGCAGCGGATTCAGAACATGGTCCTCGTTAAAGGGCAACTCGCATCCCCTGACGAGTTCGGCGATATTGTGCTTCGCGCCAATCCGAACGGCGCCACGGTCAGGCTGCGCGACGTTGCGCGTATCGAAGTCGGCGGCTTGTCCTATGGCTTCACCACGCGGCTGAATGGCCGTCCTGCGGCTGCAATCGCGGTTCAGCTTGCACCCACCGGAAACGCGCTCGCCACCGCCATCGCCGCCCGCGCTAAAATGGCAGAGCTGGCCACATATTTTCCGCCGGGCGTGAGCTACGAGATTTCATATGACGTGACGCCAGTCATAGAGGCGTCCGTCAAGAAGGTGTTGCTGACGCTTGGTGAAGCAGTCCTGCTCGTGTTCCTAGTGATGTTCCTGTTCCTTCAGAACATCCGCTACACGATCATCCCGACGCTCGTGGTCCCTATCGCGTTGCTCGGCACCTGCGCCGTTTTGCTGGCGATGGGTCTTTCCATCAACGTGCTCACCATGTTCGGGATGGTGCTCGCCATTGGCATCCTCGTGGACGACGCAATCGTCGTGGTGGAGAACGTTGAGCGCATCATGGACGAGGAGGGACTTCCACCGAAGGAGGCGACGATCAAGGCCATGGGCCAGATCAGCGGCGCGGTCATCGGCATCACGCTGGTGTTGACCGCCGTGTTCGTGCCGATGGCGTTTTTTCCGGGTTCGGCGGGCCTTATGTACCGGCAGTTCTCCGCTTCCATTGTCGTGTCGATCGCCTTCTCAGCGTTTCTCGCGCTCTCGCTCACGCCCGCCTTGTGCGCCACGATGCTCAAGCCGGTGGAGAAAGGGCACGGCCATCCAAGACGCGGCTTTTTTGCCTGGTTCAACAGACGCCTCGATGCGACGACCTCCCGCTATACGAAAATCACCCGCTGGATGATCGCGCGAAGCGTGCGCTTCATGATTGTCTATATCGCGCTTGTGGTGGGCGTTGGCTATGCGCTCTGGAAGATGCCGGGCGGCTTCGTCCCGATCGATGATCAGGGCTTCATCATGGTTGATGTGCTTGGGCCTTCGGAAGCCAGCGCGAGTCGAACGCTCGACGTCGTCAAAACAGTCGAAGGGCAACTCGCAAAAACACCCGGTATCGACGATGTGACCTTCATCACCGGCTACAGCTTCTTTGGCCAGGGGCCGATGACGGCGCAAGCCTTCGTCACGCTGAAAGATTGGTCGAAGCGCGGGCCGGACGAAACCGCCGACGCGCTGATTGAAAGGAGTGACGCCGCCTTCAGGGCGATCCGCGATGCGCAGGTCTCGGCACTCGCCCCGCCGCCCATCGACAATCTCGGAACGACGAGCGGATTCAGCTTTCGCCTTCAGGACCGTGGCCAGCGCGGTTACGAGGCGCTGATGGCGGCGAAGGACACGCTCATTGCCGCAGCGGAGAAGTCGCCGGTATTGTCGAACGTTTCGGTCGAAGGGCTCCCGCCCGCTCCACAAATCAGGCTTGACATCAACCGGGAGAAGGCCGCAGCGCTCGGCGTGACTTTCCTCGACATCAATGCGACACTTTCGACCCATCTCGGATCGAACTACATTAACGATTTCCCGAACCGCGGCCGCATGCAGCGCGTGATTGTGCAGGCAAGCGAGGAGACGCGCACAAAACCCGAGGATCTGCTCACATACAGCGTGAGGAACAGCGCCGGCGAGATGGTGCCGTTTTCGTCCTTCGCGAGAATATCCTGGACGCTAGCACCCACGCAGATCGTCGGCTACAATGGATATCCTGCCATTCGTCTCACCGGCGCGCCCGCTCAGGGCTACAGCAGCGGCGACGCCATCGCCGAGATGGAACGGCTCGCGCGACTTCTGCCCTCCGGTTTCGGCTACGAATGGGCCGGACAATCCTATCAGGAGAAGCTCGCGGGCAATCAGGCCAGGTTCCTTCTCGCCTTGTCGATCCTGTTCGTCTTCCTTTGCCTCGCTGCGCTTTACGAGAGCTGGTCCATTCCGTTGGCCGTGATGCTGGTTGTCCCGCTCGGGGTCGTGGGGTCCGTCGCCGCCGCAAATATCAGAGGCTTGCCGAACGACGTCTTCTTCACCGTTGGCCTTGTCACCATCATCGGGCTGTCAGCCAAGAACGCCATCCTGATCATCGAATTTGCGAAAGATTTGCTGGCGCGCGGAAGACCTCTGGAGGATGCGACGATTGAGGCCGCCTATCTCCGCTTCCGGCCGATCCTCATGACGTCTTTCGCCTTCATCCTCGGGGTCGTACCGCTCGTTATCGCAGGCGGGGCGAGCGCCAAGAGCCAGCATGCTCTCGGAACGGGCGTATTCGGCGGTATGGTTACGGCAACGGTACTAGCGGTGTTCTGGGTTCCGATCTTCTTCGTGGTCGTGATGCGTTTACTCGGTCGCAAGCACATCGCGAGAGCTGAACAACCGCGTCATTCAGAAAGCGAGACCACTGCTCCCCTTTAGGTCACCGACTCATAACTTCGCAGCCAGATCCGGACTGACGCAAGCTTGACGG
>NZ_JASGFR010000025.1:0-59413 GCF_047605405.1 Rhodomicrobium sp.
GCTCTGGGTGGTGTTTACGCCTAAATGGTGCTATATTACAGCGAGAACCCCCCCCCCCCCCCCGCGTCCGACTGTCGGCGCGCCTTCGGCACGGGTTGAAGGCGCGCCGTAGCTGCGGGTACGCACTGCTTCCCGTCGTAGTCAGAACTGACGGCTGACAGCCGGTCTTCGTATCAGCAAGGTGGTTGCGAGCAGTCGTTTAGGCTGTAGCGAACCAGTGATGCGGTGTCGACCCGCGTAGGCTGGCAGTCGCTCCGATACGGGCAGCACGAAGTGCTGGCGCGCCACTGATGTAAAGGCGCAATTCGAGGCCGCCAATCGATCGATTGGGTGCGCCTTTTCTGCGAAAAAAAATGGCCGCAACCGCCCAGTTGTTCACTCGGATCGGATGCGGCGTCGGCAATACGAAGTTGGGTGCTGTTAGTGCGCCGCCATCGCATCGGACGGGTTCGGCTCTAGGCGCGTTAGCGGGCGCGTCTCGATATAAGACCGAATGGCCCAGATCAGTTCCTGCCCCAGCACGGGCTCCCAGGCGGGCATATGAACGACGCCGACGATGGTTTTTCCCTTGCGCACGCTTTTGCTGAAGAAGATGTCGTTGTCGGCGATGCACTTCGCCTTGATTTCGGGGGTCTTGATGCGCCTGCAGGCGACATCGGTTCGGCGCAGGTCGGGCGCTGGATGCCCCGTAGCGTTGGCTTCCGGCCCGTGGCAGCGGGCGCACGTCTGGGCGAATGCCTGTCCGCCGATCTCGATCGCGGCGGAGTTGCCCCGGTAGGGGTTCACGCGCCGCCACTCGGTGCCCAAAGGTGCGAGCGATGAAGCGTCCACGTCAGGCCGGTTGGCCACCTCCTCGGCGCTGACTGGCGATAGTGCCGTCATGAGCAAGAAGCCGCCGAAAAACAATCGCCTCATTTCCATTCCTCCTCCGGGCAACCCTTGCAGCCCTCGAAAAAGGACTCGGGAAAAATGGTGAAGCGCCGGAACGAGCCGGTCAAATCCGCGTCCTTGAAGTTCACGGTAAAGAACTTTGTTTCCTGCAAATTGGCATCGACCAGCTTGGCGCCGGCGAACCAGGCGAAGTTGGCTCGGGCAGCTTCCAGATTGGCAGCAGTGAGATCGGCCCCGGAAAAATCGGCGCGAAAGAGGCGGGCGAATTCCAGATCCGCGCCGACGAGCCGCGCATTGCGAAACGTCGCAGTGGGCGCGGTCACCTTGCTCATGCGCGCTGCCGTCAGGTCGGCATTGTCGAATGTTGCGCCTGCGATGTTGGCTCCCCGCAGATCCGCCCGCGCGAGCTTCGCTCCGGTAAAGTCGGCACCGGCGAGGTTTTTCCCCGAAAGGTCGGCGTGCCGCAGATCAACCCCCTGGCACTGGGCATGAGGCCACATTCCGCAGCCGTTCTTGACAAGGGCGTCTTCCTCGGAATCGTCGGCATGCACCGATCCGGCCGACACTGCGGCAAGCAGTGCTCCCAGAGCGATGCAGGCCAAGGAACAGCGCAGTTTTCTGTTCGGAAATCGAAAGGTCATGCTTTCCTCTTGTCGGGCACCGGGTTTGAAACCGACTGCCGGTTGCGGGAAGCGCGGAGGGCATTCCTCCGCGCCATCCAGTCATGAGGTCAGCCGGCAATCGAACGCCGCCGGGAAACCTGTCCGGGCGGCGTCGAGGCCGGCACGTGCCTTTCAGCCAGGCGCGACTACTTGCTCGCCTGCTTTCCGAAATTGGCGAGCTTGAACACCCACATGGAGCCGCCCTGCGTGACCTGCTTTGTCAGTTCGGCCATATCGCCGCCCCAGAGTGGAACAGCGCCGCCGTAGCCCGACTGGATGCCGACATATTGTTCGCCGTCCATCTCCCAGGTGATCGGGATCGAAACGACGCCGGAGCCCGTCTGGAACTTCCAGAGTTCCTTGCCGTTCTTTGCGTCGAACGCCTTGACGAAGCCATCGGACGTTCCGGTGAACAGAAGCCCGCCGCCAGTCGTCAGCGTCCCCGCCCAGAGCGGGAATTTCTCCTTGTGCTCCCAGGCGACCTTGCCCGTCTTCGGATCGATGGCGCGCAAGATGCCCACATGGTCGTCGTAGATGCGCTTGATGCGGAAGCCCTGGCCGAGATAGGCGGCACCTGCCTTATACGTCAGATGCTCGGTCCAGTAGTCCATGGCCCAGTGGTTCGCCGGAATGTAGAACAGACCGGTCTTTGGGCTGTAGGACATCGGCATCCAGTTGGTGCCGCCAAGGAAGGGCGGAGAGACGTAGATGCTTTCGCCCTTTTGCGCGTCACCCTTCGGCAGCGGTGGGCGATTGTCTTTTTCAATCGGGCGGCCCGTCTTCAGATCGAAGCCGGAAGCCCAGGTGATGCCGTCGACGAACGGCCATGCGCCAATCAGTGCCGTCGGCTTGTTCGGGTAGCCCGCACCGGTTGCGAGTTTTTCGCGATCCGTGATGAAGAAAAAGCCGTTGCGGTCGGCGTGAGCCGAGGCCTTCACCGTTTTGCCGTTCGCGTCCTGATAGTCGAACAGGATGATCGAGTTGTTGCCGGAGAAGTCCCAGGCGTCGTTCGGCGTGTGCTGGAAGAAGCCCTTGAGTTCACCGGTCGAGGCGTCGACATAGGCTTGGCCGGAGGTGAAAAGACTGTCCCAGTTCTTCGGATCGTCGCCTTCCTTGGTGCGCTTCCATGTGTTCCACGGAGCCGGGTTGCCCGCGCCGATCACGATGGTGTTGGTGTCGACATCGAAGCTTGCCGTCTGCCACGGAGCGCCGCCGCCGTGATTCCAGGCTTCCACGAGGTTGCCGTCCTTGTCGCGCGGCCAGGAAGGCGCTTTCGGATCGCCGGTCGGGGTCGATTCCTTGCCGCCGAGACGTCCCACATGTCCCTCGACCATCGGGCGCGCCCACACTTCCTCGCCCGTGTCGGGATCGCGTGCGAACAGCCAGCCGACGACGCCGAATTCGTCACCCGAAGATCCATGGATGAGCAACACCTTGCCGGTCTTCTGGTCCTTCACGATGAAGGGAGCGCCGGTCATGGTGTAGCCGACCGTATGATCGCCGAATTTCTTCTTCCAGACGAGCTTGCCGGTGTCCTTGTTCAGCGCGACGATGCCGGCATCGAGGGTGCCGAAGAAAACCTTGTCGCCGTAGATGGCCGGACCGCGATTGACGACATCGCAGCACGGGCGGATATCATCGGGCAGCCGGTAGTTGTATTCCCAGAGCCTCTTGCCGGTCTTCGCGTCGACGGCAAAGATCCGCGAGTAGGAGGCGGTTATATAAATGACCCCGTCATGGACAAGCGCCTGACCTTCCTGACCGCGCTGCTTCTCTCCACCGAATGAAAAGCTCCACGCCGGGATAAGGGCGCCGACGTTATCCGTGGTGATCTTGTCGAGAGGGCTGAAGCGCTGCGCCTTGAGGCCGAGACCGTAGCTCAGGACATCGCCGGACGTCTTGTCGTCGTTGGCGATGTCATCCCATGTCACCGGACCGGCCAAGGCGGATCCGCTCCCGGCGAGGGCGGCGAGCAAGCCCGCAACCGCCACCGCGGACTTAAAACGAGGCAATTTCATGCAGTGATGTCTCCTGGTCGTTTCACTATCCAAAACGCAGTCGGTATTGCGGGCCGAGCAAAAGGTCTCGCACCCTGCAATGCGAACGCTGATAGAGGCTGCCGGATGTCGTGCGAACCGGCGTCCCCCCGAATTTTCTTGTTTTCCCTTCACTTGATGTGAAGCTGCTAAACTGTACGGCGACTGTATATTTGCTGATATTGCCCAAAGGTCGAAGACTGCGGCCTTTGGGCAAAACAATGACAGTCAACGAGGGTCGAAGATCGGCATTAGCGCTTGTAGGTCACCGGCTCGGCCTTCGGCGCGGACCATACCGGAAGGATGAGGCGCACCCAGCCACGCGTTTCCTCGGTCTCGTAGTTTTTCGTCCAGACATCATGCGTGACGTAGCTTTGAAGCGTGAACTTGCCGAAGTCGTACCCAACAAGACCGCCCAGCGCGAACTGAGACTGCTTCCTGTCTGTGTAGAAGGTGCCGCTCGTATCCCACGAGCCGAAGCCGACGAGACCCACCTGCCACTTGTCGATGGCCTTGACCGCTGTCAGGTCGAGGTTGACATAGTCGGGATGGGTCCTGACGCCGGTATTTTCATCCTCGCCGGTCAGGCCGACGATAACATGCGCCGTAAGGTTCCAGTTATCGCCGGTGTAGCTCAACGCCGAGCGGCTGTTGAACACCCACATATTCTGTCCGAGATCGTTGTCGACCGGGCCGTAAGCGCCGACAAAGGTGCTGAAACCCCAGTTGCCGCCGAGATCCCATGCTATGCCCGCCGTGAAGAACGGATTGTAGAGGTCGAAATGATCCGTATCGTCAGGCAGGCTATAGCTGACGAAAGGCGCGGCCGCGTAGGCCTCGATGCGGCCGCCCGCTACCTGCCATGGTGTCGACCATGCCAGCACCGGAATATTTACGCCGAGAGTGGCGTCGTTCCCCACTGCGCGAAAACCGCCGACACTGCCCGTGTTAAGAAAGTATACACCTTCCGGCAACGGCGCACCGAGTGCAAGCCCTGCCGTTTCGCCCGGCTGCGTTATCGAACCTGCCTGAGCGTCAAACGCTCCCCATCCCAGCGCCGCTACTGCGGACGCCGCTATCCTCAGCTTCATTCTTCTCTGCCCCTATTCGGTGGTGCCCTGAATCCCAGATCCGAACTGCTAATCGAACAATCGAATGCACTGATACGCATTATTGAAACAAAGCGACGAGCAACGGATCGAAAAATCCGCTATGATGGTTGCCATTGAAACATTATTAGTCAACAAGGAGAGTGGAAAACGTGGGCTCAGCCTGCGCATTTGCGAGCCAACGGAACCGGAAAGACACACGTTGGAGTGGTTCTAGATAGCAGGGGCCTTGATGGACCCCGGATTTGGATGAGGTCTCATGAACGGGCATCCATAGGCCGAATCTCTAGCCGAAAGGCTACATGACGGCGTTCGCCGATCTGGCTTAGAACTGACTTCCCCCGGCGCGTTTTGGGCAAGAAAAACAGGCGCTACCGGGAAATAAAAACAGCGACTGGGCAGTCGTCCGTGCCCCGCGGAAGCGCGGGCCGGGCGGGGGGAAAACAATGGGTGGGCATTTTCGAGCCCCGCGTCGAGCGCGGGCTTTGCTGGTTTGCGAGCGAGCGTATCTGTTTCTACTCTGTGTGTGCTGCGCGATGGTTTTCGCGACGGCAAACGTCAGAGCCGACTCCCCGAGCGGCGGCAAGGAAGAGATCGAATTCAAGTTTTATCGCTGGAAAGAAGATTATTCCTGGCTGGCGAAGAAAGACGAACCGCTAGCCGGCTACGAACAACTCAAATACATGCCGCTGTTCGGCTCGCCTGAAAACTATATCAGCTTCGGCGGCGAGATCCGCTACCGGCTCGACACCTTCGCCCCCTATCTGTTCGATCTGAACGCCTCGCAGAAGGATTTCGCGTCCAATCAGGAGCGGATCCTGCTCCACACCGATGTGCATCTTTCGGAGAACTTCCGCGCCTTCCTGCAGGTGGATGCATCGACCGAGGACGGCCGCGTATTCACGCGCGCCTACGATCAAAGCGGTCTCGACCTCAGGCAAGGCTTTGCCGACTTCATTCTTCCATCCGCCGACCAGGGTACGCTGACCATCAGGCTCGGTCGTCAGGAATTGTGGCTCGGTCCGACGCGGTGGCTTGCCGTGCGGGATCCGACCAATATTCGCCGCACTTTCGACGGCGCGCTCGTGGAATATGTAAACGGCGGCCTTACGGTCAGGGTGTTCGACGCAAAGCCCGTCATCATCGACAAGGGCTGGTTCGACGATACGACATCCGAAGTCGAGACGTTCAAGGGCGTGTACGCGATCGCCAAAAAGCCCCTTGGCGCGCCCTTCACGGTTGAAACCTACCTGATGGATCGCGAGCAGCAGAGCGTGCGCTATGCCAGAGGGACCGCCCACGAGGAACGATGGACGCTCGGCTCGCGCGTGACGGGCGACATCGGGCCGGTGAAATACGCGGTTGAAGGCGCCTATCAGTTCGGCACCTTCGGCACCGCCGACATCTCCGCCTTCGGCTTCAACAGCGACATCAGCAGCGGCGTCGGAAGCCTCGTCGGCATCCCGAAGGATTCAGAGATCAAGCCGCGGCTCGGCTTCCGCACCCACTACGGCACCGGCGACAGAAACCTCAGTGACGGAACCTTCCGCACCTTCGCCGCGCCTTACCCTGCCGCAAGCGAGATCGCTGAAATGTCGCTCATCGGCCTTTCGAACGCGATCAACGTCTCTCCCTACATACAGTTTCAGCTCCCGCACGACATCTTCATCGAGGTGAACTGGAACTGGGTCTGGAAGGATACCATCGCCGATTCTGTCTATGGGCCGCCGGGCACCATCGTGAGAGCCGCCGGATCGACCGCACGCGGCGTCGCGGACATAGCGGAAGTGCAACTCGAATGGGACGTGAATACCTTCGTCAAGGTCGAGGCGGTTTACGCGCATGTCTTCGCGGGCGACTACATCAGCGCGGCCAGAGGTACGGATGGCGCGAGTGGGTCGGACTTCGATTACGGCCGTGCTCAGGTCATGATCCGGTTTTGAACCGATGGCGCCGCTACATCTGCGTCGGCGCCTTACGATCACGTTCTGCACGGCACCATGATCTGGTGGGCCGAAGCTCTTCAAAAAGGAGCACTCCCCCCGAACGGCAGCATCATCGGAGCGGGCGGAGCCCCGTGATACTGTCGCCATATCAGGGCAGGCGGCGGCGGCTCACCGCTCGCTGTAAAAACCGCGAGATGCGAGCAAGGGTGCTGTTCGGGCAGATGCGCCCGTCTTTTCGAAGCATAGCCTCGAATTCGATAAAGCCCGTGTATTGTTTCCTCGCTCGCAGCCGTCTCGCGCCGTGCCTCTGAACCCCGGGAACGGGTCACTTCCCGCCTTTCAAGCCAAAGACGATGGGCAAAGTGAATGTCAGCCCTTCCTGCACAACGGAGGACGGCGGCTTCGGTACAGGATTGGCACGACGGAGCACTTCAAGCGCAGCGGCGTCGAAAGATGGTTCGCTCGATCCGCGCACAATGGTTGACGAAAGCACATGGCCGGTGTCGTCTATGACAAATTTCACCGTAACCTCGACGCCATCGAGCGTTTGGCTGGCTGGGTAGCGCTTGTACCTGTTCAGATGGGCGACGAGTTCCTTTTGCCAGCTCGCGCGGATGCGCTGATCACTATTGCCCCATCCCTGCACCGGCGTGACAGAACGGTCGCCTGCGGGAGCGTCCTGTTGCCTCGGCATCGCTGTCGCCTCGGAGGCGATGGATGGGGTCGAGGAACTTGTGCCGACGCTGGGCGACACCTTCTCTTCCTCCTTCGGGTTCTTTGCCTCGGCAGGAGCGACAAGCCGCTCGGGGTCGTCGGTCTTGTCCGGCGTTTCTTGCGGCAAAGTGGTTTGCTCGATCTCCTGATGCGCAGTCGGTGCCGAGGTGGAAGCCGCCGACTCTTCGGAGTCGGGCCCTGGCGGCAGGTCGGTAGGGTCACCGCGGACGGTCAGCAGGTCAATTCCGATTTCGATCGCGGGCGCTCCGAACTCCGGATCGCTATCGCCGGTCTCGAGAAGCGTCATCCCGATAGCGATGAACCCGGAATGCAGCAGCAGGGCGGCAGCCGCTGCCGATGCCCACATTCTGGAGGATATTCGGGTCGTCGGCTCAAGCTCTGTCATGGGGCACTCACCGACCGGAGGCTGCGGGCGCGGCTGGCAGATCCGCGCCATCGGGGAGCTTTTCGAGTGCCACCAACGCAACTTTCTGATAGCCGCCGCGACGCAGCAACTCCAGCACGGCCATAAGCTCGCCATAGGCGACGCCACGGTCGGCGCGAAGGAAAATGCGCCGCTCCTTCGTCGCCTCGGCGGAGACATCAAGCGCACGAACAAGATTTGGGCGGCTGACATCATTTTCGCCGATCGCAAGTGTCAGGTCGGCCTTGATCGTAATGTAAATGGGTTTGTCGGGTCTTTTTGCCGGAGCCGCGCTCGACGACGGCAGGTCGATGGGAAGATCCACGGTCGACAAGGGCGCCGCCACCATGAATATGATGAGCAGCACGAGCATGACATCGATGAAAGGGGTGACGTTGATGTCGTGGACCTCTTCGTCTTCACCCTCATGGGCGTCCGCATGGGTGGGATTTTCCATGGCTCACTCTGCTGCGCGGATGTCCGCGCCCGCTCCGGTCTTTTCGAGAGTCCGCGACAACAGACGCTCTGTGGCGCCGGAGGCCCGACCGACAAGGTCGAGGTAAGCCCTCATGACCCGCGTCAGGTAATTATAGATCATGACGGCGGGGATCGCGGCTACGAGGCCAAAAGCCGTAGCCAGAAGCGCCTCGGCGATACCCGGCGCGACAACCGCGAGGTTTGTCGTCTGAGACTTCGAAATACCGATAAAACTGTTCATGATGCCCCAGACAGTGCCGAAAAGACCGACAAACGGCGCGGTTGCTCCAATCGTCGCGAGTATGCCGATCCCTTGCCGGACAGCGCGGCTTTCCGCGCGGACTATTTCCGAGAACCTCGAAGCCGCGCGGGCTTTGATACCGCTGCCGCTGGAGCCGTGGCCCGATATGCGAATCTCCTCCGTTGCCGCCGACAGGAAGCTTCCAAGGACGTCCGTCTTTGGGCCCAGTGCGAGTTCCGCTTCAGGCAGGGTGCGGCAGGCTGAAATTCGCAGCAATGACCTCTCCAGCTGCCGCCGCGCCAAACGGAAACTTGCGGATTTTGCGAGCAAGATCGTCCAGGTGGCAAGCGAGGCGAAGGCAAGGCAGATCATCACGGCCTTAACGACGGCGTCGGCCGATACAAACATGGACCAAGGGGAAAGCTCGCCGAGCGCGGACCCGAGATCATGAGGCGTCGCGGTCGACTTCACCTGTTCTGGCGCGTTTTCCGGGAGTTCAACCGGATTCTTCTGAACCGGCGGCGTCTGAACTGCTTCGCCTGAGATGTGCGCTGGCGCCTGAGCGTCGACGCCCGGCGCCGGGGAATTGGCCTGCTGCTGTCCCAGCGAAGGGCTGGCAAGCAAAAGCACCACCGCAAACAGGGAGAGAGCTTTTCTCATGCCACGCCTGCGCTGATAGCGGTGTAAGGGCATGCTGCGTCCGAAGCTGGATTTCCGGGAGTTCTGGCGGTCTTCGCTTCAATACGTGGCAAGATTTGCCCCGCCGATTGCCGCAGCGGCGCACAGGCGCGTAAGCGCGCATCTTCGGCATGACGCGATATCATGATGATCGGTTTAGTCATAATTGGATCTCTCAAACACCCATCTTCTGGACGCGCAGTCTTGCCCAAATTTTGCGCGCCGGTATCGATTGCACGGGCACTGGTTTGCTGGCCAAAAGCTTCTGCAAATGTCCCGGCAACCGACAAGCCCGAATGTGTCTTTCCTCAGGCAGCGAGCACCGTAAAGCCCGCTCCCCTTATGAGGTCCTCGATTGCGGCGCGATTCACGTTTGCCGCGTCGTAGGACACGTTAACCTTCTTCGTCTCAAGCACGATGTCGGCTTTCTTTATCCCGGACGATTCCTCCAGGACACGCTTCAGGCGGCTGGAACATCCGCCGCATTTCATTCCGTCTACAGTAAGTTCAATCTGGGTCATCATTTGGTCCTTTCTTTAAGAAAGCGGGTGTCGAGGAAGAGGCTCGTCATCGCCACGGCTTCCAGCGGTTAAGCAGAAGGGAATTGCTAACCACGGAAATCGAACTCAGTGCCATGGCGGCGCCGGCGACGACGGGATTCAGCAAGCCGACTGCCGCCAGAGGAATTCCCAACGCGTTGTATATGAAGGCGAAGAAGAGATTCTGGCGAATTTTGCGGACGGTTGCGGTGGAAAGGCTTATGGCCGCCGGTACCCCGCGCAGGTCGTTTCGGACCAGAACCACGTCCGCGACATCGATGGCGACGTCCGATCCCGCTCCGATGGCAAAGCTGACGTCGGCGGCAGCCAGCGCGGGCGCGTCGTTGATCCCGTCGCCTGCCATGCCGACCTGACCGGGCGTCGCCGCCTGCAGACGACGCACTTCCTCAGCCTTGTTGTGCGGCAAGACCTCGCCGAAAAAGCGCTGGACGCCTGCCTGTTTGGCGATTGCATCGGCGGTGTGACGGTTGTCGCCCGTCATCATCACCACCTCGATGCCCATCGCGCGGAGACGATGCACAGCCTCAGGGGAGGACTCTCGAATTCGGTCGGCGATGGCGAGGTAGCCCAACAGGCGGTTCTCGATCGCGACGCCGACCACAGTCTTGCCTTCAGCCTGAAGCGCCTCCGCCGCGTTCCTGGCCGAGGCTTCGCCAGCCGGGGCAATTTCCGCGACCCACGCCGGCGCTCCGAGCCGCGCCGACGCGCCTTCGACCCTGCCGGAGACTCCCTCGCCGGGGATGGTTTCAAACGCCTCCACGGCGGGCACCGCGATGGAGGACTCCTCTGCCTTCTTCAGAATGGCGCGCGCAAGGGGGTGATCCGAGCCAGCTTCAAGGGCTGCGGCAACGGCCAGAAGGCGCTCGCCCGTTTCGCCGGCGGCGGGCACGATGTCGGTCACTTCGGGCTTGCCCTCCGTCAGGGTTCCCGTCTTGTCGACAACCAGTGTCTTGAGACAGCGCGCGCGTTCCAGCACTTCCGCGTTTCGAATGAGAATTCCTGCCCTGGCACCGAGCCCGGTCCCGACCATGATCGCGGTCGGCGTGGCCAGGCCTAGCGCGCAGGGGCAAGCGATGACCAGCACGGCGATGGCGTGCACGAGCGCGGTTTGAACCGCGCCGTCAAACGCCAGGGTGAGACCGAAGGTCAGCAGGGCGATCGCCACGACCGCAGGCACGAAGACGGCAGCGATTTTGTCCACGTGACGCTGAATGGGCGCTTTGGAGCCCTGGGCTTCATCGACCATGCGTATGATTCTCGCGAGCATGGTGTCAGCCCCGACTCCAATGGCGCGCGCTCTCAGCATTCCGTTCTGGTTGATGGTGGCAGCAAAAATACGGCTGCCCGGCGCCTTCAAAACGGGAAGGCTTTCACCCGAGAGCATGGCCTCGTCGACGCTCGACCGGCCCCCGATGACCTCGCCGTCGACCGGCACACTTTCTCCGGCAGCAACCTGAAACACATCGCCCACAACGAGCGTTCCGGCGTCGACCTCGACGAAGACGCCGTCGCGTTCGACGCGAGCGGTCTTGGGTTTCAGGTCAAGCAGCGCCCGTATCGCGGAGGTGGTTCGATTTTTCGCGCGTGTTTCCAGCAAACGCCCGAGGAGGACAAGGGTGATGATGGATGCGCTGGCCTCGAAGTAGACGTGTTGATCGGACAAACCGAAGGCCGTGACGAAAGCGCTGGAAAAATAGGCCATGCTGGTTCCAAGCACGACCAGCACGTCCATATTCGCTGATCCCGAGCGAACGGAGTTCCAGGCGGCTTTATAGAACCGGGAGGCGATCCAGAACTGCACGGGCGTAGCGAGGGCGAATTGCAGCCAACGCGGCAAAACCTCTGAATGGTGCCCCTGACCGATCTGGTCCAACGTCGAGACGTCGAACATCGCGAACATCTGGGCTAGCAAAGGCAACGTCAGGATCGAGGAAACGGCAAACAACGCCACTTCCTTCCGCCATTTGACGCGTTCGCGCGCCTCTCTCGCCTCGGCTTCAGCGGCGCTGATCTCGCGGACTTCTTCCGCCCCGAAGCCCGCCTTGCCTATCCTGCTGACGATATCCGCGATGTCGACGACGCCCGGCGTGTATTCAACACGCGCTTTCGCCGAAGCAAAATTGACGTTCCCATGCAGGACACCTGGAGTTCGGGCGAGAAGCCGCTCGATCCCGCTGGCGCAGGCCGCGCAGGTCATGCCCGACACTTTCAGTGTCACTGTCTCCGAAGGCACCGAGAAACCGGCCTTGCCTACCGCTTCCACCATGGCTTGCGGGTTCACTTGCGCGCCATCGAATTCGACCTGGACGCGCTCGGCGACAAAATTCACCCGCGCCCTGACGCTTGGTAGCCTGTTCAGGACGGTCTCGATTATTCCGGCACAAGCAGCACAGGTCATGCCGCGAACGGGAAAGCTGACGGTGGCGGCGGGATATGGGCTCATTGAAGATGACTTCGTGAGTTCTGCGATCATGAACAGCAATCGCTGGAGACGGGCGGAACCGGCTCGGCGCCGTGAAGGGAGTTGAGGATCGGGCAGCACCCGGGATCGCCCTGGCCGGGACAGGCCGCGAGCAGTTGGGCCAAGCGATCCCTCATGGAAGTCAGATCCGCGACTTGCCGATCCAGCTCCTGAAGGCGTTCGCGCGCCTTGCGCTGCACGCCTTCCACCCCGTGCTCGGCATCCGTTGCCAATGAAAGAAGGCTTCGGATTTCGCCGAGTGTGAAGCCGAGTTCCTTGGCCCGGCGAATAAAACGCACCCGCTCGACAGCGTCGGCGTCATATTCCCTGTAGCCGGACTTGCGTCGTTGCGGTGCCGGGAGAAGTCCCTCCCGCTCGTAATATCGGATCGTGTCGACGGCGACGTCGGCCAGGTGCGCCAACGCTCCGATCTTGAAATGGGTAGGCGGCGAACGTTTCATAACGGAACCGTAACCTTTGGGTCAGGTCCAGAGTCAACGGGGAAAATTGCCGAGGTGAACCGGCCTGCGGATCGGCAGTCACCCCGGCTTAACGCAGCATCGCCGCCCTTTGGTGTCGATTTCCCTCTTCTCCCTGATCTTTATTAAATGAAACCACGCCAGCTCTATTTGGTGGTATATTATTTCTCGGCGCAAATTCGATAAATATTTAATTTCATTCAAGAAAGTCTAGAGTATACTCTAATATTTTTTCAATTTTCAATCTACCAATGATTTTTGATTTGTGATTACCTAAGCTCGGGCACGAATGTTGGGCAACGGTCGCGGTACGACCGAGGGCATTTGTGGGGGAAAATGACAAAATTTTGCAGCGCGCTCGTCCGTGCAACGAATGCGGCTGGCCCGGCGTCAGCCGAAACCGCGATTTCGTCTTCAGACGCGATCCGTATCCACGGGCGCTGCGCAAAATCCGATCCGGCTTTTGCTCGCACGTCAAGGAAGGCGCGGCTGCGCGATCGCCGTGTCGTGGAGCTTCTCGATCCCGGCTGTGCGTTGAGCGCCACCGGCGACGGAGCGAAGCTGTCCGCTGCCGTCCCACCACCAAACCGCGGTCCTCCTCGTCTTTCTCTCATCTGGGCTGATCTGATCTCTGCGAGCCATCTGGGAAGTGGCTTGGCAAATCATGAGTAATATTGACGAGGGAAGAAGACTTATGTTGAGGCTTTCATACGCTGTACTGTCGAGTACTGTGGCACTAAGCATGACATTCATACCGGCTAACGCTCAATCCAACGGCGAAACGGCGACAACCAATCTGCCGCCCTTGCTGGTCTCCAAGGCCAAGCCCAAAAAGAACGCCAAAAAGCCGACCGACGAACGCCGGAGCGACGCCGCCCCCGCGCCGGTCGCATCGAAGCCCCCGAGCATTCGCGATACCAGCGCGGACACGCAGGGCACGCACTCCTACAGCGCCGCGGCGACGACCGCAGCCAGCAAGGAGCCTCGCGCGTTCCTTGAGGTTCCCCAGACTGTGTCGGTCGTAACGCGTCAGCAAATCGAGGACCAGAATCTCACTACGTCCTGGCAAGCTGTGGCGACCGCACCGGGGGTTCAGGTCGTTTCCAACAACCCGGACCAAGGGCAGTATTACGCACGCGGCTGGGCCCTGAATACGGCCGTCGACGGGGTGCCGGTCTATAACTCGCTGTCCGGCTATCGCCAGTTCAATACCGCAATTTACGACCGCATCGAGGTTCTGCTGGGCCCCGATGGCCTGTTTCTTGGAGCGGCACCCAACCCGTCAGGTGTGGTAAACTTCGTCCATAAGCGGCCGACGAACGACGTGCAATTCGGCTGGTCCACGTCCTATGGCTCGTGGAATCAGAAGCACGGCGAACTCGATTTTTCGGCGCCGTTGAACGAGGCCAAGACGGTCAGGTTTCGCGGCGTTCTCGAAGGAAACGACCAGGACTTCTTCTTCGACCGCTTTCATGCAAGCAACGGTCTCGCCTACGGCATACTTGAGGCCGATGTGACCAAGAGTACGCTGTTCACCATTTCGGCCACCGACGAGAAATACTTCGGGCCGTCCTACTCCGGGTTGCCCGCTTGGAATACGACCAGTGATGTTCCGGCAAATCTTCGTGGACGCTTTACCGACCTGCCGCTCAGCACGAATGTTTACCCTTCCTGGAATTCCACGTTCTGGGACTCCAGAGAGTACAACACATCGATCGAACAGAAGCTCGGCAGCGAATGGCGGGTGAAGGTTTCGGCGCGCTTCTTCGAACAAGAGCAGCATTTCCACGACGCTTATCCTGATACCGGCGTTTATGCCGACCTGACCGCCGATTATATCGCTCGCAATGCGATCTACGACTATGAGCGTGTCGGTGTGGACGCCTATGCACAAGGACCGCTCTACCTGTTCGGGCAGAAGCACGAACTCCTCTTCGGCTACAATTACGACCGTTTCGACAGCACTAACGTGCGCAGCGACAATGTCTCAGTCAAAGGCGTATCGGTGCTTGACCCGGATAGCAAGTTGGGGGCCGTCAGCACTCCCTTCACCAAGGGTGGCGAGAGCCTCTACGAGCAGTCGGGCTACTACGGCCAGGCCCGCTTGAAGCCGCTCACCGATGTTACGGTCATCTTGGGCGGCCGCGTCTCCGATTTCGACGCAAAGACCCGCAACCTCGCCCCTTCGGTCGTAACGAACTGGGCACAAGGGGCTCATGCGGAGGATCATTTCTCGCCTTATGCTGCGGTACTCTACGACGTTACCAAAAATATCTCCGTGTACGGCAGTTATTCGGATATTTTCATTCCGCAGACGCAATTGACCTACAGCGGAGAGCCGCTCCAGCCCCGACAGGGCGAGCAGTATGAAGTGGGCATCAAGGGAGAGTTCCTTGATAAACGCCTCAGAACTTCGCTCTCGGCGTTCTATATTCAGGATGTGAACCGCGCTTTCGTGGATGCCACGAACTCGACACCCTCCCTGACCTATTATACAGCGGCTGGCGAAGCGGTCAGCGAAGGTGTCGGTGCTTCGGTAACCGGCAAGGTATTGCCCGGCCTCGACCTCTCCGCGAGCTACGACTACCTCTATACAGTCTTGGCCTCAGCGTCGAGCTATGAGGGACAAGCGATCAGCCTCTGGCTGCCAAGACATGTGGTCAAGGTGTGGGCCAAGTATCAGTTTCAGGACGATGCCTGGAATCGCTGGAGCGTCGGGGCAGGGTTTGTAGCACAGACGCAGACCTATGCAGGCTACAGTGACGCATATGCCCGCTTGCGCAATCAAGATCCTTATGCCGTCGTCAATGCGCTGATCGGCTATCAGGTCGATAAGGATATTTCACTCACGCTCAATGTGAATAACATCTTCGACCAGCAATACTATACCCGGCTCGGCGGCTTGAACACATACAACACTCCCGGCGATCCGCGTAACTTCCTGCTCACCTTGCGCAAGAGCTTTAGCCCCGTCGCTTCACTGAACTGATTTCAGATCAGATTGAGCTATCACAGTTTGAGACTGTGGTGCCGTTCGAGAAGCATGCACGCGAAGCTGGGTTTCTCTGCAGACACAGCTTCGCTTTCCACCAAGTCAGTCCGGACAAAAAGAGAATGCCGCCTTTCCATCGTCAAGATCGGGAAGGCGGCCTCGGCACAGCCCACGGCTTCCGATCCGGAAAACATCAACAGGGTCTACAAAATTCATGTCATTCCTGCGGGGCCTCTGGACGATCACTCGTCCCTATTGGAGATCGAAGGATCGCTGGGTCGGTATCGCGCTGCTGGCGGCCGCAATCCTCTCTGAATTGGGGCTTACAGCCGCAGGCGTCGGTTTCAATACCTGGAACGGACCCTTCTATAACTCGATCCATAACCGCGACGCTGATGCGTTTATTCACCAATTCTTCGTCTGGTGGCAATGGTTCGCGTTGCTGGTGGTCGCCGTGGCGGCCAACTCCTATTTCAGTGGAATGCTGGGCTTGCGTTGGCGCCGCTGGCTGACGGAGCATATGAGCGGCAAATGGCTGAACGGATACGCCTATTACCGCATCCAGCTCAATGGCCAGCGCACCGACAATCCGGATCAGCGTATCGCGGAGGACGTGCGCGTTTTTACCGATAAATTTATCGAGCTGTTCCTCGGCCTTATCCACGCCGCGTTGGGTTTCGCAAGTTTCGCCGTCATCCTTTGGGTTCTGTCCAACAAGTTCGATTTCTTCGGCCTGTCGGTACCCGGCTTCCTGTGCTGGGCGGCGCTGGCCTACGCGATCATTTCCACCACTGCGACGTTCGTCATTGGCCGCAAGCTGCCATCTCAGGAATATCAGCACCAAAAACTCGAAGCCGATTACCGCTTTTCTTTGATGCGCATCCGTGAAAATGCGCAAAGCATTGCTCTTTCGAGGGGTGAAAATCAGGAGGCGCGGACTCTCGACGAGAGGTTCGGCAAGGTCTACCTCAACTGGGTTGCTGTCATCGTGAGCAAGACGAGCGTGGCGGTCACCAACCGCTTTTTCGGGCAGTTCACCAACCTGTTCCCCCTCGCGCTGATGGCGCCGGGCTATTTCGCAGGTAACCTGCAGCTTGGCGATTTGATGCAGGCGCAGGGCGCATTCTGGCAGATCGAGCTTTCGTTGCGGTGGTTCGCGACCAATTACGTCACGATTTCCGAACTTCGCGCGACTGTGGACCGGCTTGTTCGGTTTGACGAAGCGATCCGTTCCGCCGCCACCACGAACGGCCCCGATCATCGTGAGCAAGCCGATCAGGAAGCCCTGACCGTGAAAAGCATCGATCTGCGGCTTCCCGATGGCAGCGTGCTGGCCAAGGAGCTGTCGCTGAGCTTCCCCAAGGGAAGCCGCACCCTGATCGCGGGGCCGTCCGGCACCGGCAAGAGCACGCTTCTGAACGCCATAGCCGGCATTTGGCCCCATGGCTCCGGCGAAGTCATCCTGCCGGAAGGCTGCCGCCTGATGTTCATGCCGCAACGCACCTATCTCCCCGTCGGCTCGCTTCGTCAGGCGATTACCTATCCAGCCTCCGCCGACAGCTACGACACCGCTGCTATCGTCCGCGCGCTGAATCGATGCGGTCTCGATTTCCTGACCAGCAGGCTGGATGAGGAGGATCATTGGTCGCTGCGGCTTTCGCCCGGAGAACAGCAGCGTCTCGTTTTCTGCCGGGCCATCCTGTTCAGACCCGATATCCTGTTCCTTGATGAAGCGACTTCGTCGATCGACATTCCCACGGAGGCAATGTTGTATCGTCTGCTTCTCGATGAATTATCCGACTGCGCCATTGTCAGCATCGCGCACCGCCCGACGGTCGAGGCCTTTCATCACAAGCGGATAGACCTTGGGCAATACGGCCCAAGCCAGGATGAAAGGCGACAGCGGCGTAAGCCGGAAGAGCCTGATTGGACCGGCGCCGCCACGATCGATAAGTAGAGGGTTGACTGAAATAACACAGCCAAGAGCGGGCAACCGAAATGATTTCGTCGCGGCTGGCCTTTTGGGCATCAGATTTCCCCACAGCCTGCGAGGGCGTGGTCCCCGCCTCTTCGACTTGCATGCAAACACAGCGTTCTGAAACGAATGGGAAACCTTTCGCCGAAAACGAAAACAGGGGCGATCCGCGCGGTTGCGAGCCTTCCATGCCTCAGACTCTTCGGAAGCGCCGTTGCAGGGGCAGTCTTCCCGCGCGGCGTCCGGCCAGCCCCCCACACGGCCCGCGAAACAGGCCGGGGATAGCGGCAAAAGGGACTTGCATCGCTGCCAGCTTTGCGTAATAAGACACGGACCCGGCGGCGAAGTCCCTCGCGACCTTGCCGCATCGCCAGAGCGGGCGTAGCTCAGGGGTAGAGCATAACCTTGCCAAGGTTAGGGTCGGGCGTTCGAATCGCCTCGCCCGCTCCAGTTTTTCAAAAAAAACAGTCGAGATGAGCTGCCAAGCGGAAATTGCTTGATCGGCCCGCCTGATGTCCGGAAAACCGGAGATGCGGATCCGTGTATCCGGCTTCGTTCCTTTACAGCTTTCTTGATCGTCGGATTTCCCAACTCCGCGTAAAGCCGATTTTGCGATTTTCGTCTCTACGCCGGTCCGCATCCCTTGCCTTTCCCAGTCTGGGTGGGCCCGTCAGCGCCGGTCGCCGCGCAGAAAATCATCAAGGAGAGCGATGAAGGCGTCCGGCTGTTCGAGCGCGGCGAGATGGCCGGTCGCCAATTCCGCATAGCGTGCATAGGGAATCGCCGCCGCCACCGCGCGCGCCTCGGCCGGCGGCACCATATGGTCGTGGGCGCAGCCGATGACCAGAACGGGTTTCTCGATCCGCCGCGCCTCCTCGGTGATATCGATCGCAAGGTCGAGATCCACCTGGCGGGCCATACCCTCCCAGTCGTTGTCCTCGACAATGGCCGCAATCGCCTCGGCGATCCCGTCATGGCCGAGGCCGGACAGGAAGGCCGGGCTGAAGCCGGTCAGCAGAACGAGTCGCGCCATCGCCACGCGGTCGGTGCGGATCAGGTCGTTCCACAGGCCGAACTGCATCCGCTGCCGGGGATCGGCACCGTCAAGGAATGCGCCGAGCAGGACCACCCGGCGGACGAGGTGGGGATAATCGGCCGCGATCTTCGCCGCCACAGCCGCGCCGAGCGAGAAACCGACGAGATCGAAGGGCACCGCGCCCGCCGCTTCCGCCGCCGCGACGACTTCGGCGGCAAGACGCTCGGCGGTGAGGTCTCCGCCGTCGTCGCGGGTGGCGCCGGACCCCGAATAGTCCGGACGCACCACCGTCCAATGCCGGGCGAGCGCGGGCACCAGATGGCCCCAATTGGTCTCGGCATTGCCGCCGGTGCCGTGGATGAGCACCAGTCCGGGCCCCGTGCCATCGACATGATAAGCGACCCGTGCGCCATCGATTTCGACCGTCTTCATCCGTTCCATCTCCGCTCTTTCGTCCAGATGGAGAGGAGGCTACAGTCTGACATCGCTGTCAGGGTCAAGAGGATCAGCCATGCAGATCGGCGATTTGTCGAAGCGCACAGGCATCAGCGTCCGCATGCTGCGTTATTACGAGGAGGAAGGTCTGCTGGCGCCGGCGCGGCGGGCGTCCGGCTACCGCGACTATGGCGAGGCCGAGGAGCGGACCGTCCGACGCATCCGACTCTTGAGCGAGGCGGGATTGAAGCTGGAGACGATCCGCTTCCTGCTGCCTTGCGTGCTCACCGATCGGCCGGATTTCGAGCCCTGCGCCGAAGTGCTGGCAACGCTCCGCCGCGAGATCGCCGGACTGGATGCCAAGATCGACTGTCTCCAGTCGAGCCGCGCCATTCTCGCCGGCTATCTCGGCCGCCTCGGCTGATGCCGGCCAATCCGAGATGCCGACCACCCGGTTTGCCGAAGCGGCCGCCGCTCCTCAGACGGAGGCCTTCGGCACGCGGTGAAGGGAAAGCCCCGGTCGATCATCGGCTTTATCGCGCTTTGACGTGCAAGAACGCGTGATGCTGTCGCCGGCCACACGTCGGCTTCTCCGGCCACATCCTGAAGACGAATCTGTCGGCTTCACGGGGAAGAGGGGCTTCAGATCTCTGAGAGGCAAACACACCTAACTATCTGATTTTTATTTTCTAAAACCATATTGACTATGTCGATCCGTCCAGCCACGCCGTTGTTGGTCGTTATCAAAAACTGTGGTCACTGCCCAATGCAAGAGACACCGGTCTATCTGGCGACCCTGATCGAAGGCTTTATGAACAGGCACTCGGGCTGACGGCGGCCGAAGCCATTACGGCTGGCCGATCCGTTCATGGAGCCGCGACGTCGTTCAAAGAAATATGTGAAGCGACACCAACCTCAAATGTGCTCCGCGGAGGATATGACGTGACATACGAAACCATATTATTGGAGCGTCTGGAGGGTGGGGTTGCCCGGATCACGTTGAACCGTCCCGCGCGCGTGAACGCTCTTAACGTGCGCACTCTCAAGGAACTGAACCTCGCTCTTGACGAGATTGAGCGGGATGCCGGTATTCATGCCGTAATCCTGACCGGTGCGGGCGGCTCTTTCTCTTCTGGATTCGACCTGAAGGAACAGGCAGAAAACGGGCCGACTGGCCCCGAAGAGTGGAAGGAAGCGCTTCGCTACGACTTCGATACCGTCACCCGTTTCTGGCATTTCCCGAAGCCCACACTCGCGGCGGTGCCGGGAGCGTGTCTCGCCGGTGGTCTTGAACTCGCCCTCTGCTGCGACATCACGATCGCGAGCGAGAACGCATTTTTCGGCGAGCCGGAGCTGAAGTTTGGTGCGGGCATCGTCGTCATGGTGCTCCCATGGATCGTTGGTCCGAAGGTGGCAAAGGACATCATCCTTACCGGCGAAGACCGCATAACCGCTCAAAGAGCCCATGAAATCGGCTTGATCACGCGCATCGTTCCTGCCGATGAATTGCAGGAAGCGGCTCTTCGGATCGCCCGCAGGGTCGCCGTCGTCGATCCTGATCTCGTGCGCGACACGAAACGCGCAATCAACGTCGCCCTGGAGGCACAAGGACTCTCGTCCGGTCTCGCTGCCGCCCTCGACATAGACATTGCTGCTGAAGGCAGGAGGTCGCCGGACAAGGTGCAATTCATGAGTATCGTAAGGCAGGAAGGACTTCGCGCCGCCCTGGCCTGGCGCGAACGTCGCTTTGCCGAAGCGGAGCCCTTATGAGCAATATGCTGGCAGACTTTGTGCTTCAGGCGCTTGCGGACAGGGGTGCGTCCGCGGAGAGCCCCGGCATCCGCCTCGATGCCGCCGCCATGGAGGCCTACAGCGCAAGGATCGCGCTCGATCTCGAAGCCCATGGCCTTCGCCCCAGAGAGCCAGTGCTCCTGAAGCTGTCAAACGCCGCGCCAGACATCGCGGCATTTCTCGGCGTCTGGCGGGCGGGAGGCGCCGTGGTTCCGATCCATCACGCCTCGCCACCGTCAACGGTCGAGCGAGTCATTCGGAAAGCCGGAATACGTCTCATAATCTCCGATCATCGTGTCGTGGATAATACGGGCACCGTTTCCATCCGCGATCACGATGATTGCGGCTCGCTCGTGATATTCACCTCCGGCAGTACCGGCGAGCCGAAAGGCGTCGTGCTCGACGGCGACCGGCTTGCTGCAAAGCTTGAAGTCTTGCGGCGTCTCCTCGTCGTGAGGAGCGACGATGTGGTCCTCCTTCCACTGCAACTTTCGTTCGTTTACGGGATCTGGGTCGCTCTGCTTGCGCTACTGGAAGGCGCAAGGCTCGTCCAATTGCCGAAATTCGATCCAGGGCGGGTTGCCTCCTCCCTTCAGGCAGAGGCAACCGTCGGGGCGCTCGTGCCATCAATGCTCAGGATGTCGGATGCGCCGGACGGCAAGCCGAGCAGCAGCCTTCGACTTCTGCTGACCGGGGGCGAGGCTCTCGGGGTGCCGCTTAGCCTTCGCACGATCGAACGCTTTCCCGAGGCGCGAATTTTCGATCTCTTCGGCCTCAGTGAGACAGGCTCCTGCGATTTTGCGCTCGCAGTGCACGAAGGCAAGCATCTCGGCACTCTCGGCCAACCGACCGAGGGTGTTTCGTTCCGCATCGCTCATACCGAAACGCCCGGCTCCGGCGAGCTTCAGATACGCACGCCGTTCGGTATGATAGGCTACCTCGGCGAACCCACTCTTACGGATGCAGTCTTTCACGACGGCTGGTTCCGCACCGGAGACCTTGCCCGCCAATGCGAAGGCGGGATCGCCCTCATCGGTCGCGCGAAGGAGATCATATCGCGCGGCGGCATGAAAATCGCCCCCCTCGAAGTGGAGGCCGCGATAGCCTCCCATCCTCTCGTTCACGAAGCGTTATGCGGCAGCATCGCTCACGAAACGCTTGGCGAGGCAGTTCACCTCCTCGTTGCGCTGAAGTCAGGCGCACATGTGACGGCAAACGAACTTCGCCTTTGGGCAGCCGAGCGGATCGAACACTACAAGCTGCCGAACGCCATCCACATCGTAGACGGTTTGCCGCTGGGAAAGACCGGGAAGGCGGATCGCCGCGCAGTCGGCGCAGTCGTTGCATCCCTTGCGAAGTCGTCATCCTCATGATGAGGCGGACGGCTGGGTTCGTGACGGACGTCGCAACGGCTGCGGTTTCGGCCCGTACCAGTTCCTTCACGCTTTGGCGGGAAACAGACACAACGCAATTTGACATGCGGCCGCCAACACGGTTTTGTCCCGGCGTGAATAGCCACCTATCCGTATGTTCGCGTCGCGCTGGTGATTCGATCAGCGGATTGGACCGACAGGGAAGTGCAAGTGACTGATAAGAAATGGACATTCTGCACCGCACCGATGATGGATTGGACGGATCGCCATTGCCGTTTCTTCCATCGCGTTCTCTCGCGCCGTGCGCGGCTCTATACGGAGATGGTAACGTCAGGCGCGATCATGTTCGGCGACCGCGAGCGGCTTCTCGGCTTCGACGGTTCGGAGCACCCGGTCGCTCTGCAACTCGGCGGCTCTGACCCGCTCGAACTCGCGCGGGCGGCCGAAATCGGCGCGGGCTTCGGCTATGACGAAATCAACCTCAACTGTGGCTGCCCTTCGGACCGTGTGCAGTCGGGCCGGTTCGGCGCGTGCCTGATGGCGGAGCCGGAACTTGTCGGCAAATGCGTGGCGGCGATGAAAAGCGCCGTCGGCGGCCAGATCCCCGTCACCGTGAAAAACCGCATCGGCATCGACGAGCAGGACAGCGAGGCCGATCTCACGCGCTTCATCGAGACGGTGGCGGCGGCGGGGTGCGAAATCTTCATCGTTCATGCGCGCAAGGCGTGGCTCAAGGGGCTGTCGCCGAGAGAAAACCGCGACGTCCCGCCGCTCGATTACGACCGGGTTTATCGCCTCAAAGCCGCGTTCCCCGAGTTGACGATCGTGATCAACGGCGGCATCGAGACGATCGAACAGAGCGCGATGCACCTCGAAAGGGTGGACGGCGTCATGCTTGGACGCGCGGCTTACAAGAACCCGGCGCTGCTTCTGGAAGTCGACGCCGCGCTCTATGACGAAACGGCCGCGCCGCTCCTGCCGCACGAGGCGCTGGAGCGCATGCTTCCTTTCATCGAACGCGAGCTTGAGCGCGGCACAAGGCTTTCCGCCATTGCACGCCACATGATCGGCCTCGTGAACGGCAGGCCGGGCGCGCGGCAATTCCGGCGTCTGTTGACCGAGGAATGCGTCAAACCCGGCGCGGGTCTCGATATCATTCACGCCGCAATCGAGGCGGCGCGGCGCGCCGAGGAGGCGCCTTCGCTCGCGGCGTGATGGCGGCAGGGAGAACCGCGCGGCGGGGTCACACCCTTTCAGGCAATCGCGGCATCCCGCCAGTGCGTCAGCGGTCAGGAGAACCATGGATATCGAGGCGCCAATCGTGATTGGTGGCTGCTCGCCGGGCTGATACCGTTTCCGGCATCCCGGCTGGCCGCGTTCGTTTCCGGCGAAATTGATGGCCGGTTCACGCGAATAAGGCGCGCAAATCAGCAAGCCATCGCCTCGTCCTGTGTTCTGCAAAACGCGATAACATTCCGGCCCGGACATGCCGGAGCGGCTCACTCGTTGGCAACCATGGAAGCGGCGGAACCGCCGATCATTGCATGTAATAGACTCGACATTGTATGCAATAAGCCCCAAAAATAATAATAATTGCATGCACGGGGCAAAGCTGTAGTCTTTCGCTCGCATCTCATCCTTTCCCATGTCCCGCATGCTTGACCTCATTCAACACCTCCCGTGGTATCAAATCGCGGAATTGTCCATTGCGCTTCTCATCGGCGGCGTGATCACCGGCTTTCTCGCTGGCCTTCTCGGCATCGGCGGCGGCGCGGTGAGCGTGCCCGTGCTCTACGAACTGTTCCGGCTGGCGGGCGTCGACGAGAGCATCATCATGCGCGTCTGTGTGGCGACCTCCCTTGCCATCATCATCCCGACGGCCATCAACTCGGTGCGGTCGCATAACAAGCATGGCGCGGTGGTGATGGAAGTGATCCGGCGGCTTGGCCCGTGGGTCGTCGCGGGAGCGGTGCTCGGCGTGTTCATCGCGTCGCGCGCTCCGTCCAGCTTTCTCAAGGCGGTATTCGCGACATCGTGCATCTTCATCGCGTCGCGCCTTGCTTTCGGCAAAAGCGAGCCGAAGCCTGACGCGGCGCTCCCGCCCGCGCCGTGGAATCTCGTCGCCGGCTTCGGCATCGGCCTGATTTCAACCCTCATCGGCATCGGCGGCGGGGCTTATGTCACGGCTTACATGAAGTTCCTCGGCTGGCCGATCCATCAGGCAGTCGGCACCGCGTCCGGTTTCGGGCCGATCATCGCGATACCCGCCACCATCGGCTATATCGTGGAAGGCTGGAACGTGGCCACGCTGCCGCCGCTCTCGGCGGGCTATGTCAGCCTGCTCGGCTTCATGGTGCTCGGCCCGGTAAGCGTGCTTGCGGCGCCGCTTGGCGCAAAAGTGGCGCATCGGCTTTCGCGGCGGACGCTCGAAATCACGTTCATGAGCTTCCTGCTGTTCATCGCGGCCCGGTTCATCGTAAGCCTTGTCTGGGGAACATGAAGCCTCTCAGGGGGCGCTCTGACGCTTCTCCGCCGGGGGCCAAAGGAAATTGGACCCCGGTCTTGTCGGGGCGGACGTCTTCACGGGAGCCGACAGGCTCCAACGCGAAAGGGCAGGGGCATGCACGGGCTCGGGTTCGCGATCGCGACCTATATCGTCTGGGGGCTGCTTCCGCTCTATCTCGCACTCCTCAAACCGGCATCGGCGCTCGAAATCCTCGGGCAGCGAATCCTCTGGTCGCTCGTCTTCCTGCTGGCATGGCTTCTGGTTTCGGGGCATCTGCGAGCGCTGATGCGCCGCCTCGACCGGCAATTGATCGGCCTCTATTCGCTGGCGGCGGTGCTTATTTCCGTAAACTGGGGCGTCTACATTCTCGCGGTGACGTCGAACCGAACCGTTGAGGCGAGCCTCGGCTACTTCATCCTTCCCATCATCAATGTGATCATCGGGCGCGTGGCGCTCGGCGAGCGGCTATCGCCTTTGCAGGCGGCGGGCGTGCTGACGGCGGCAGGGGGTGTGGCCTATCTGTGCGTCGCGGCGCAAGGCGTGCCCTGGATCGCTTTCGCGCTCGCGCTGTCCTTCGGATTTTATGGCTTCATCAAGAAGAAAGCGCCGTTACCTGCGGCCGAGGGGCTGTTTCTCGAAACGGCGATCCTTGCGCTTCCGGCCATGATGCTCCTGGGGGGCATGGCGGCGCACGGCGAGTTGGCGATGCTGCACAACGCGACATCGCTTGATCTGCTGCTCGCGGGCTCCGGTGCGGTGACGGCGGTGCCGCTCATTACTTTCGCGCTCGCGGCCAAGCGCGTCCCTCTCTCGACCATCGGAATGCTGCAATATCTCGCTCCGACGCTGCAATTCCTGATCGGCGTCTTCGTGTTCGGCGAGACGCTGACGGAAGCGAAGCTGGCAGGCTTCGCGATCATCTGGTTTGGGCTCGTCTTGTACCTCTACGGTCTCGCGCGCAGGCCGCATCCGGCGGCGCTTCCCGGCTAGGCGTCTCTGTCGGGGCGAAGGGAAAAGAGCGTGCGCGTGCCCGTCCCTCTCCGCCTTGTGATGGACGATGTGTGGAGTTTTTCCACGGCGACGCCTACATGCGGATCGAAAGCGAGGTGTCATGTCAGACAAGCGCCCGGGCCGACCCGCCTTCACTGCTGCGCGCTCGAATGTTCTGGGCGCGCCGATCCCTTCATCGGAAATCACGCCGCGCGCGCTGTATCTAAGCCGCCGCGAGTTCATCGGGGGCGCGATAGCCTCGCTGGCGCTGGGGCTTCCGCCATCCTCGCATGCCGAAGCCCTTGCCTTCCGGAAAGGCCCCTTTGCCACCGACGAGCCGCTGACGCCGAAGAAGGATGTCACCACCTACAACAATTTCTATGAGTTCGGCACGGACAAGAGTGATCCCGCCTCCTATGCCGGCAAGCTCAGGACAAGCCCCTGGTCCGTGGCCATCGACGGGCTCGTGGCGAAGCCCTCGACGCTCGCGCTGGACGACATACTGAAGCTCGCTCCGCTCGAAGAACGCATCTACCGGCTCCGCTGCGTCGAAGGTTGGTCGATGGTGATTCCGTGGATCGGCTTGCCCCTGTCGGCGCTTCTGGGGCGTGTCGAACCGCTCGGCTCCGCGAAGTTCGTTTCCTTTGAAACACTTGTGCGGCCGTCCGAGATGCCGGGGCAAAGGGGCTTCTTTCAGCCGCTCGAATGGCCGTATCGCGAGGGGTTGCGCCTCGACGAGGCGATGCATCCGCTGACCATCCTTGCCGTGGGGCTTTACGGCGAAACGCTGCCAAACCAGAACGGCGCGCCGCTGCGCCTCGTCGTTCCATGGAAATACGGCTTCAAGAGCATCAAGTCCATCGTGCGGATCAGCTTCGTGGAGCGCCAGCCGCCAACATCATGGAATATGCAGAACGCGCGCGAATACGGCTTTTATTCCAATGTGAACCCTACCGTTGACCACCCGCGCTGGAGCCAGGCGACCGAGCGGCGTATCGGCGAGGGCGGGCTTTTCGCGCCGCGTAGGCCGACGCTTGCCTTCAACGGCTACGGCGAGCAGGTCGCGTCTCTCTATGCGGGGATGGACCTCAAGACCGACTTTTGAGGCGAGCGCGTCCTCCCGCTTCTTTTGCAGCGGGAGACGCGGGCGATCGGGAGCCGGTTCCGATCTGAATCGCAACCGGATCGGTAAAACGGTCTCCTACCGACGTTCGGAGGCTGCTTCATCCGGTCAGGTTGAAACGACCCGATCGCATCGGCTCTAGCGCTTATTGAACGGGAAAGGCGGCACCGGCTGTTCGGTGTTGTCGCCAGCAGGTGCGAAGCCCTGACCGGGTTGCGGCGGCTGCCCGGGAGAAGCGCTTTCGGCTTGCGCCGCGGCCTCCGGTTGAGGCGCTGCCGCTTCCTTGGCTCGTGGCTTGCCCGCATCGCCGCGACGCAGGCGGCGCCCGCTTGCTCGCGGCGGTTTGCCGGACGTTTCAGGCACGACATCGCCCGCCGCCTGCACGTCCCTGTCTGCGAGGACCAGCGCCTTTTCCTTATCCTCTTCCTGATCCTTTTCCGCGCGGCGGCCTGCGCGACGCTCTTCCTTTTCGATCGCCCTGCTATCGCGTTTGGTCGAGCGCGCGATGGCGTTCAGAAGGTTGACCACATCCTTGTCGGACATGAGGTCCGCATAGAAGAAGCCTTGGCCGTAATCGCAGCCCAGCGCGCGCACATAGGCGAGATCCTCTTCGCTGTCGATGCCCACGGCGACGACGTCCTTGCCGAGTTCGTGGGCGATGGACAGCACCGCTTTCAGCACCATGGCGCTTGAGCGGTCCTTGTCGGAGAGCGTCACGAGCGTTCGGTCGATCTTGATCGCATCGATCGAGAGGCGGTTCCAATACGACAGCGACGAGAAGCTTACGCCGAACTCGTCGAGCGCGATGGACACGTTGAGGCTCTTCAGCCAGTCGAGGATTTCGATGGCCTGCTCGGGATTCGCGTTGATGAGCGTCTCGGCGATTTCAAGGCGAAGCGCGCCCTTCGGCAGCGTCTCGCGTCCGATGATAAGCCGCAGGTTCTGCACCAGATCGTGGTGGAAAAGCTGCTGGCTCGACATGTTGATCGAAATGTAGATCGGGTCGTCGCGCTGCAGGATGCGATGCCAGCGCGCGCCTTGCCGGATGCAGCGCTCGAATACATAGGACCACAACTCGCCGGACAGCCCCGATGCCTCGGCGGCGGCCTCGAATTCCGGCAGAGAGAGCCTGCCGAGCGTCGGATGCTCCCACACGACGAACGCTTCCATGCCGGCGAGCCGCTCGTCGGCGATGCGCATGATCGGCTGATACAGGATGCGGATCTGACGGCGCTCGATGGCGTGTTTCAGGTCGGCCTGAACGATGGCCCGCTCGTCGGCGGCGCCGCGCATTTCGGGCTTGAACAGTTCGATACGGTCCGGACCCGCGCGCTTTGCGCGATACATGGCGCTTTCGGCCTCGCGCAAGAGGTCTTCCGCGTGCTCCTGCGTGCCGTCATACATGGCGATGCCGATGCTGCCCGTGAGCACGAGATCGCGGCCGCCCACCTTCATCGGTGTGCGAAGCGAGCGGCGAACGCGCTCCGCCAGCATCGCGATGTGGCGCGGCTCGGTGTCGTCGGAAATGAGGATGGCGAATTGCAGCGCGCTGACGCGGGCGAGGGTGTCTTGTTGCGAAATATATCGCTGGAGCCGGCGCGAGATGGTCAGCAGCACGCCGTCGTTGGTGGCGAAATCGGGCGAACGGCTTTGGTTCTTGAGCGCGTCGAGGTCGACGAAGAATACCGTCGGCTTGAGGTTTTCGATCTGTGCCCGGGCGACGGCGAATTGCAGCCGATCGAGGAAAAGCTCGCGGTTCGGCAAGCCGGTGAGGCCGTCCCGAATGGCGTTGTGAAGCAGCCGCTCCTGCGCCCGCTTCTGCGCGTTGATATTGCGCAGGAGGCCGACGCCGCGAAGCTGGCGGGTGGTGCGCTGCGGCGTGACGGCGGCGCGCAGCTCATACCAGAGATAGCCGCCATCGGCCCGCTTCATGCGGAATTCGAGGTTGATGTCGCCACCCTGGCGTTCGCGGAGCGTCCAAAGAGTGAGGCGCATGCGTTCGCGGTCGGAGGCGTGGAGGTGCTGAAGCCAGGCGTCCTGCGAGCAGCGAAGCGTGCCGGAAGGAAGTCCGAGCGCGTTCTCGACCTCCGGCCCGGCGTTGATCTCGTTGCGGCGGCCATCCCATTCCCACACGCTCGCGCCGGAAGCCTCCAGCGCCATCACCCGCAGCTTGAACTGGCCTGGGTCTTCGCCGGACGCGCCCGGATCGGCGGTCTGGAAGGCATATTGTGTGACGGTGACGCCGACCAGCATGAGAAATACGACGAGCCCCGCCGAGATTGCGGACACAGCAACGTCGCCGGACATCTTGCCGGTAACGATGACGGCGGCCGCGAACAGCCACAGCAGGAACAGCATCCACGTCGGCAGCAGCGAGAGCGCGCGTTCCTGGCCCCTGAACGCCAGAAACACAATGACCGCCGTACCGATGACCGAGATGGGGATCAGCGACAGGCGCGCGAGGCTCATCGTCGCCTGAGCGTCGACGAGTCCGAAGAAAATGAGCCCGAGCTGCGCCGCGATCCAGCCGAAAAAGGCCATCGAGATCCAGGAGTGCCATAGCCGGAGATTGAGGAAGGCGTAAAGGAAGATGACAAGGCTTGCGGCGAACGACGCCTCCGCCATCGCTCGATAGGTGCCGTTGTCTTCCGAGGAGAGCTGGAACAGCTTGTGCCAGAACCCGAAATCCACGCACAGGTACGCGAGCGCGGACCAGGCGAGCAAGGCCGCCGCCGGGAAGATCGACTTGTGATTGACGGCGAAGATTGCGGTCAGGAATAGCGCAAGGAGGCCGGTGATACCGAGCAGGATGCCGTTCAGCAGATTGACGTCGCGGAGGCGCTTTCCGAAATTCTGCGCCGAAGAGAGATAGAGACGGGGCACGGACGCGGAAGCGAGTTCCACGATGAACGTCACCGTGGTGCCGGGTTCTATGGAAATGCGGTAGATGTCGAGGAAATCGTAATCCTCGACCCGTTCGGGGCGGAAACCGAGCGATGGCGTGACGTTGGTGATGCGTGGCGCGTCGAGGTCGGGCTTGAACACGCCCGAATTGACGATGTCATAGCGCTGGGCGCTGAGGAAGCGGGTCACCTGCTTGTCGGTCGGGTTCGACAGCGCGAATACGATCCAGCTCGGATTGGTGCCCGGCGTTTTGGCCGACACCGTCATGCGGCCTGCGATGCCGTCTGCGTTCGCGGCAGTTTCCACGGCGATCTTGTCGCCGCGCCGCTCGTAGAATTCCCCGAGAAGGGTGATGTCGATCTTTTCCTGCGCAGAGCCGACGACGATCGGCTCGACCGCCGCCGCCGGCGAAGACGCCGCCAGCGCGGCCACGATCCACGCGGCGCAGAGAAGGAGCATCATTCGCGCAAGGACGACAGGACGAAGGGGACGGGAGGCGGCCATTTCGGCAGCGCAATGCAGCATTCGACCTCGCATCAGCGCTTCACGCGTTGTGACCGGGCGCCGGTCCGATTAATGAAATACGCAGGTTCACCAGCATCGGCCTGCGTAAAATCGGACTTCGTTTGGCGCGGAACAGCCGATCGATAGGCGCGACATAAGGCGACGTGCCGCTTGCGGTTCGCGGCACGCTTCTGCCGCAAACCGGCATCGGCCAAATTCGAGGCCGGATTAGGCCAATGGGTCGTCGTTGAGAAGCGCGAACAGCCAGTGGTCCTGCCACACGCCATTGATCTTGAGATATCGACGGGCCACGCCCTCATATTGAAACCCCGTACGGACCAGCAGAGCCGCCGAAGCCTTGTTTTCCGGCAGGCAGGCCGCTTCGAGCCGATGAAGACGCAAAACGTCGAACACGAACCATATGACCGACCGCACCCCTTTGGTCATGTAACCCTGGCGAGCGTATGGAGCGCCTGTCCAGTATCCGAGAGAGCAGCTTTGGCTTACGCCGCGCCGAATGTTGCTCAACGTCAAGCCGCCGATAAGGGCGTTATCAGAGCTTCTGAACAGAAAAAAGGCATAACCGACATCCTGCCGGGCATCGCGGTAATAATAACGGATGCGACGCCGGTACGTCTCGCGGGAAAGCTCGTCCTTGGCCCAGCGCGGTTCCCAGGGTTCGAGGAACGAGCGGCTTTCTCCGCGAAGCGCCGCCCATTCCTTGTAGTCGGACATTTGCGGCTCGCGCAGATAAATGCCGTCGCCCTCGACATAGGGCCTCGTCTCCGGGAAGAACATGCGGGACCCGCCGAGCATCAGGCGGCCTCAGCCGGCGAGGGTGCCGGAGAGGAACGCTTCGGCCGCGTCCGCCGCAGCGGCTGCGGAACCGCGTCCACCGACCACCGCCGAGACGATTTCCGGCCGGGCGCGGAAGCCGAGGCCGACGGCCTGAACGTGCTCGCGCGTAACCCCGTCAACCTTTTCGATGAGTTCCTCGTTCGAGATCGGACGTCCGAACACCATCAGATCCCATGCGATCTGGCCCGCGCGCGATTCGCAGCTTTCGAGGCTCATGAAAAGTCCGGCCTTGATCTGCGCCTTGGCGCGGGCAAGCTCGCGGTCCGTCGGTCCGTTCTCGGCTAGGTCCGAGAAGATGCCGAGCGAAAGCGCGCTCAGTTCCTTCAGTTGCTGCGCGCTCGTCGCTGCGTGGAGCCCGATGATGCCGCTGTCGGCATAGCCCCAGTCGAACGCGTGGATATCGTAGCAGAGACCGCGCTTCTCGCGCACCTCCTGAAACAGGCGCGAGGCCATGCCGCCGCCCGCGATCCCGGCGAAGATGCGCCCGGCGAACGAGTCGTCATGTCCGTTCGGGAAGCCCTCGAAGGCGAAGATCACATGGCACTGCTCGAATCGCTTGTCGACGGTGGCGTGTCCTCCTTCGAATTTCGCCCGCTTGATCGGACGCGGCGCTTCCTCGGGCAATCCGGTGAACAGGCTCTCGGCGAGCTTGTGGATCGCGTCGTGATCGACCGCGCCCGCGGCCGAGAGGATCATGCGCGAGGCGGAATAGTTCTCGTTGCGGAAGCGGCGGAGATCGGCGGCGGAATGGCGCGAGATGGTGCGCTCCGTGCCGAGGATGGAGCGGCCGAGCGTCTGGTTCGGATAGGCTTCGTCGAGCGCCAGATCGAACACGATATCGTCGGGGCTGTCCTGCGTCGCGGCGATTTCCTGAAGGATCACCTCGCGCTCGCGGTCCATCTCCTCGTCGGAAAAGGACGGGTTGAGAAGCAGGTCGCCGATAAGGTTCAGCCCGAGTTCCACGTCGCTCTTCAGCACGCGCGCGTAATAATTGGTCGCTTCGGACGAGGTGACGGCGTTCAGAGCCCCCCCCGCGCCCTCGATCTCCTCGGCGATTTCGATTGGCGAGCGCGTCGGCGTGCCCTTGAAGGCCATATGTTCGAGGAAGTGGGCGACGCCGTGCTCGTTATCCGTCTCGGAGCGAGCGCCAGCAGTCACGAAAACGCCAACCGTCGCCGTTTCGAGCCCCGGCATGCGATCGGTGACGATGCGCATTCCGTTCGCTAGCTGGCTGGTTTCGACTGTCATGGGCTGTACCTCGGGCAATTCAGAGTCGCTTCAGGCGAGCCGCGATGGAAACGCGTCCCGCCAAATCTGTCGTCGAGCATGATAACAATCGGAGATCCGTTTGCGGATCATGCTTTTTTGGTTCGCAGCATCCTGCGCAAAACCGGGGGCCGCTTTTGCGGCTCATGCATTGTGTCGATGCGGGAGCCTATGGCAAAACCGGACGCGTCTTCTGCGGATCATGCTTGCGGCCTGCCCGCGGCGTGCTGGGTTATGACGTTTGCCACCGCGGCGGCAGAGTTGGGCAAAATCTGCACGCGTTCGGCCCCCTGAAGACGCTCAACGAGGCGTTCGGGTATAGGCGCCGCGTGGCCCGTCGCGCGTGTCACGGCCTCCGGGAATTTCGCGGGATGCGCCGTCGACAGCACGACCATCGAACCCCCGCTGCGTTCCTGCTCGCGCTTGCCCGCCACGACACCGACGGCGGTATGCGGGTCGATGATCATGCCGGTTTCGTCGAACAGGGCGCGCATTGCGTCGGCGGCCTCGTCGCGGGTCACGCGCCACGCGGAGAAACGCTCGCGGATGCGGGCGAGCGTGGCGGGCGGCAGGTCGAAATGACCCTTTGTCTTGAGGTCGGCCATCGCGCGGTTCACGAGGTCGGCATCGCGGCCGCTTTCCTCGAACAGAAGCCGCTCGAAATTGCTCGAAATCTGGATGTCCATGCTCGGGCTGTCGGTCGGCACGACGCCCTTCGGCTCGTAGCGGCCGGTTTCAAGCGTGCGGGCGAGGATGTCGTTCTCGTTCGTCGCGATGACGAGGCGGCCCATGGAAAGGCCCATGAGCGACGCCGCGAAGCCCGCGAAGATGTCGCCGAAATTGCCGGTGGGCACCGAGAAGCTCGGGCGGCATGCCGTTCCGAGCTTCGCCGCCGCCGTGTAATAGTACACGGTCTGGGCTACGATGCGCGCCCAGTTGATGGAATTGATCGCGGAAAGCGAATGCCGCGTGCGGAACTCGGCGTCGCCGAACAGCGCCTTCACGATGGCCTGCGTATCGTCGAACGTGCCTTCGATGGCGATGGCGTGGACATTGTCCTCGGCGGCCGTCGTCATCTGCTTGCGCTGCACGTCCGAGATGCGGCCGTGCGGATAAAGGATGAACAGCTCGATGTCGTCGCGGCCGCGAAACGCTTCGACCGCCGCCGCGCCGGTATCGCCCGAGGTCGCGCCGAGGATCGTCGTGCGCTGGCCCCGCCGCTTCAGCGCGCGCTCCATCAGCCGCGAAAGAACCTGCATCGCGAAGTCCTTGAAGGCGAGCGTGGGCCCGTGGAACAGCTCAAGCAGATAGAGGTCGGGCCCGATCGTCTTGAGCGGGGCGGTGTCGGGATCGGCAAAGCGCGCATAGGCATCGGAAACGAGCGCGAAAAGCTCGGCCTCTCCGGGATTCCCTCCCATGTAAGGCGTCATCACATGCGCCGCCGCCGCCGCATAGGCGCCCGTGGGCGAAGCAGGCAGGGACGAAAGGTGCGGCCATGTATCGGGCATGTAGAGCCCGCCATCGGGCGCGAGACCGGCGAGAAGCGCTTCCTCGAAGTCCGCTTTCGGCGCGGTCCCTCGTGTCGAGACGTACATCATATCGTTTCTTGTTCCGCGAGGCGGGCTGACCGCTTGGGGCGAAGGATGTCGGATTTTCAAGCACAATAGGACGGACTTTGCGCTGTGTCATCTCCGACGCAGCAAATTCGCGTTCAAACCGCAGGTTGAGCGTATGAACCTCCGCCACAGCGGGAGGTGCGGGCGAACAAGCCCGCCACGTCGTACCCTGCGCCAAGGTGGCGATGGCGGGGCGGCTCGCGCGCAGCCGTCAGGCGGAAACAGAGCCAGGCGCCCGGCGTCGCGCCGTTCCAGTCTCAATTCGGCCCGAATTCTTGCCGAGTGCAAGGTTATATCCTCGCGCTCAGCGCTTTCTCGACACGGACCGCCATCATGCAAAGAACGGCCAAACTTCTCGCCGCGTGCCTTTTCGCCGCTTGCGCTGCGGGCCTTGGGGCTGCCCAGGCTCAGGAAATCGGCTCCGGTCAGGTGAAGGCCATCTACGGGGCCTGGAAGCTGAAATGCGCGCAACTCGCGGGCGCGAAGAAGGAAAAATGCGCGCTCGTGCAGGATCTGAAGCTCGAAGACCGGCCGAACATGTTCATGACCGTGCTTCTGATGCGGGCGTTCGAGGACCAGAACAAGAAGATCCTTCGCATCGTGGCGCCGCTCGACGTCGTGCTTCCGGCGGGTCTTGGTCTGCGCGTGGACGGCAAGGATGTGGGCAACGTCAAATTTCTGAAATGCCGCAAATTCGGCTGTCTGGCCGAGGTGATCGTGGACGACCAGCTGATCGGAAAATTCACGAGCGGGCAGACGGCGAGTTTCATCGTGTTTCCGACACCGGACTCGGGCGTTGGGTTTCCGGCCCCGCTAGCCGGGCTTTCCGACGGCCTCAAGGGTCTGAACTGAGACAAGAAAAACCCCGGCGCGCTGAGCTGCCGGGGTTTTTCGTCTCAAATCTCAATAGCCGTAGGGGCGGTCATAGCCTCGACGGTAGCGAGGATCGTAGTCCGGCCTGCCGCGATCGGCCGCCGCGAACCGCTCCACGCTGTAGACATCCCCACGCCCGGAGATGTTGAGCAGCGAGTGAGCAACGATCTCGCCGCGCCCGTTGAAGCGCAGCAGCACATTGCCGCGAACGTAAGGCTGGTTGACGCGGACGAGAACGGCCGAGTTGTCCTGCTCGCGATCGCGCGGAGAGTTGGAAAGGAAGGTCCGTCCGCGATATTCGCCAAAGACGACGGGCTCACCGTCGCGAAGCCCGAAAACGGTGACCGAGACGCCGCCGCGGGGGCTTTCGGGCCGGATTTCGATGCGCACGACCAGATTGCGCTGGATTTCAACGTTATTCCATGTGCCGAGGAAGTCGGTCGGCTCACCGTAGTAGGGATTTCGGCCTTGCGCCTGAGCGCCTACCGCGCCCAGCATCAAGACCACGCATGCTACTAAAACTCTCATACTCAACACCCTCTCAAGTGGAACTAGGGGCAAGTATCGAGACTTCGCGTAAATTTTTAGTATAATTTCACGCGCTCTTAACGCCGCTCGCAGGTGGCGACCCCGACGGCTCGGCAAAATCGCCGCACCTCGCGGCGCTGTGAACGATGCGCCGCTTCGAAAAGCTCCCCGCGCAGCCCATGTCACCGAAAAGCACGCGCGGCAAGGCGTCCCGGAACGCCATCGCGCCGATTGCAAGCAGGGAACAGGCGCATGTCGCAGCCAGAAGCATCGCCGAGGCGCGCCGCTCAACGGGTCATCGGCGCTTTTCCGCGCTGGCCGGTCTATCTCATCGGCGCGCTGCCCGGCCTGTGGGCCTTCTGGCTCGCCCTGGGCGACAGGCTGGGCGCCGATCCGGTAAAGGCGCTCGAACATCTGCTCGGCATTTGGGCGCTGCGTTTTCTCATTGCGAGCCTTGCCGTGACGCCGCTTCGCCGCCTCGGGGGGCCGAACCTCGTCCGGTTCCGGCGGGCTCTCGGTTTGCTCGCGTTCTTCTACGCCTGTGCCCACCTCCTGACATGGATCGCGCTCGACCGTGGGCCCGATATCGGTGCGATCATCGGCGATATTGTTAAACGCCCCTACATCACGCTCGGCATGGCAACCTTTGCCATCCTCGCCCCGCTTGCGTGGACCTCCAACGCGCGCTCGATCAAACGCATGGGGGGCGCGGCGTGGCAGCGCCTTCATCGCTGGGTTTACTTCGCGGCGGTTCTGGCCATCGGGCATTATCTCCTGTCGCTGAAGTCGTGGACTTTGGAGCCTCTCGCCTATGCGGCGGCGGTGGCGGCGCTTCTGCTTTTTCGCGTTTTCTGGCGGTCGTGCGGGAATAAGCCTCCAAGGGCGGCTTGAGTCCGAAAATGCTCGATGAATCTGTGCCGGACTTCCGAATGGGAATAGGGTCGTTCGCCAGCACGACCGTTTGCGTCGCAAACGCGAGGGGGTGCGGATTCTTAATGGCCGTTCTGGATCATGGAGAGGCGGCAAGGAGATTTCGTCGTGAAGGCAGACAAATTCCTGGTGAGCGGGCCACCGTCGCTTGCTTCTCTCGGCGACGGTCATCACGTCGACCAGAAGGATTACGCTCGAAAGATCGTCCCGCTCCAACACACCATGCAATCCATTCAGCAGGCGTATCTCGGCACACGCGAGCATGCCGTCATCGTGCTTGAAGGATGGGACACGGCGGGGAAGGGCGGCGTGATCCGGCGTCTCGGCTGGACGCTCGATCCGCGAAGCTTCAAGGTGCACCCCATCGCCGCGCCCTCGCCGGACGAAAAGAGGGAGCACTATCTGCAGCGCTTCTGGAGACGGCTGCCGGAGCAGGGCCAGATCGTGGTGTTCGACCGCTCCTGGTACGGTCGTGTGCTGGTGGAACGTGTCGAAGGTTTGGCGAAAAAGGCGGAGTGGAAACGAGCCTATCGCGAGATCAACGAGTTCGAACGCCTGCTCGTCGACGACGGAACGCGCATCGCCAAGGTCTTCATGCACATATCCGCCGAGGAGCAGCTCAGGCGGTTCAAGGACCGGCTCACAGATCCCTTGAAGCGCTGGAAACTCACCTATGAGGATTTCCGCAACCGCGACCATCGCGCCGACTACGAAAAGGCTATCGAGGACATGCTCGAAAAGACTTCGACGGATTATGCGCCGTGGTTCCTCGTCCCGGCGAACAACAAGAATTACGCTCGCCTTGCCGTGTTCAAGATCCTGATCGACAGGTTGGGGAAGGGCGTCGATCTGGAACCGAAGCCGCTCGACGAGAAAACGGCGGAGGCGGCGCGGGCGCTGTTCGGTTCGCTGGAATAGCGGACGACGATCGCGAAAGGGCGCTCGAAGATCGGGCGCGCCTTTGGTCATGGCATCGAGGATGGCGGCGCGGAGCCTTGGCAGTCGCGCCGGCCGCAGCGACAGCATGTGTGCCGTCAATTGAGAAGCGACGCCGCGGTGTGTCGGTCAGCTTTTCCGCGAGAGGCGGCTGATCTGACTACGGGGACGAGCGCGCCCAGGTATGGAAAGCGCGCGCCCGAAAAAAAAGCGGCGATAATCGCCGCTTTCTGCTTTCCGATGCGCACGCCGCGATGTGAACGCTACAGGCTCCGCGTCTCGATATGGGTGCGGAAGCACTCGATCGTATCGCCCGCCTTGAGATCTTGATAGCCCTCGAAGGCCATGCCGCATTCCTGACCGACGACCACTTCCTTGACCTCGTCCTTGAAGCGCTTGAGCGTGGATAGCTTGCCTTCGTGGATCACCACATGGTCGCGCACCAGACGAACGCTTGCTCCGCGCTCGACCTTGCCTTCCGTGACACGGCAACCCGCGACCTTGCCGACCTTCGAGATGTTGAACACCTCCAGGATTTCGGCATTGCCCAAAAACTCCTCGCGCGTGATCGGCGCGAGCAAACCGGACATCGCCTTTTTCACATCGTCCACGAGATCGTAGATAATGTTGTAGTAGCGGATTTCGATGCCGTCGCGTTCGGCCTGCTGCTTCGCCTGAGCGTCGGCGCGGACGTTGAAGGCGATGATGACGGCGCCGGAAGCTTCGGCAAGCGCTACGTCCGAGGATGTGATGCCGCCCACCGCCCAGTGTATGATGCGCGCCTCGACCTCGTCCGTTCCGAGCTTTTCGAGCGCGGCGTTGATCGCTTCGACCGAGCCTTGCACGTCGCCCTTGATGATGAGAAGGAATTCCTTCTTTCCACCTTTGGCGGCTTGCTTCATCATCTGTTCGAGCGAGCTTCTCGCGCCGGCGCCCACCGAACGGACATCACGCAGCTTGCGCTGGCGGTGTTCGGTCAGTTCGCGGGCGCGCGCTTCGGTATCCACCACGGCGAGCTGATCGCCAGCTTCCGGTGCGCTGTCGAAACCGAGCACCTCGACCGGCGTCGATGGCCCTGCCGCGACAACGTTCGCGCCCTTGTCGTCGATGAGCGCACGCACGCGGCCCCACGCACGACCGGCGACGACGATCTGGCCGACCTTGAGCGTTCCGCGCTGCACGAGCACCGTTCCGACCGGGCCGCGACCGCGTTCGAGCTTGGCTTCGATGACGATGCCTTCCGCCGGGCGGTCGGGGTTGGCCGTGAGTTCGAGAACTTCGGCCTGAAGGGCGATCGCCTGAAGGAGCCTGTCGAGATTGAGCTTCTGCTTGGCCGAGACTTCCACTTCGAGCGTGTCGCCGCCCATGCTTTCCACCACGATGTCGTGGGAAAGAAGGTCGGTGCGCACACGCAGCGGATCGGCGTCCGGCTTGTCGATCTTGTTAATGGCGACGATGATCGGCACACCCGCCGCCTTCGCGTGATTGATTGCCTCGACCGTCTGCGGCATGACGCCGTCGTCGGCCGCAACGACCAGCACGACAATGTCCGTCACCTTCGCGCCACGAGCACGCATCGCGGTGAAGGCCGCGTGGCCCGGCGTGTCGATGAAGGTCACGGGGGCGCCGTCGGGCGTCGTCACCTGATAGGCGCCGATATGCTGCGTGATGCCGCCTGCCTCGCCGGAGACCACGTTCGCGTGGCGGATCGCGTCGAGCAGCGATGTCTTGCCGTGGTCGACGTGACCCATGATCGTGACGACCGGCGCGCGGAACTGGAGGGTATCGGGATCGTCGGTCTCGCCGATGAAGCCTTCCTCGATGTCCTCTTCGGAGACGCGCTTCACGCTGTGGCCGAATTCCTCGGCGACGAGTTCGGCCGTATCGGCATCGATCACGTCGTTGATCTTCAGCATCTGCCCCTGTTTCATCAGGAACTTGATGATGTCGACCGCGCGTTCCGCCATGCGGTTCGCGAGTTCCTGGATGGTGATGGCTTCGGGCAGAATGACGGTGCGTTGAATCTTGACACGCTCCTGCCGCGCGCCCGAAGCCTGAAGCTTCTGACGTTCGCGCTGGCGTTTGAGAGAGGCGAGGCTGCGTTCACGCTGCTGATCGTCGAGCGCGTTCGAAAGCGTGAGACGCTGACGGCCGGTTCGCTCGGTCACCGCTTTCTTGACGGGTGCCGGCGCGGCCACCTTGCCGGGCAGGCCCCGCTTGGCGCGGCGATCATCTTCCTCGCTATCCGCACCGCGGGCGCGGGCGCCGACATCTGCATCGCGCGCCCTGTCGGGACGAGCGGCCACTTCCGGGATCGGAGACGCGGGCGCGGCTGCGGCGCCTCGCGGACCGCCGAAGCCGGGCCTGGCGCCGGGAGCACCGGCGCGGGGACCGCCCTGAGGTCTGGCGTCCGGACGAGCCCCGCCCGGACGAGTTCCGTCGCGCGCGGGTCCGCCCCGCGCATCGGCGCGTGCGTCGGTCGGGCGCGCCTCGGGTGTGCGCGGCGCGCGCCGGTCATCCTGAGGACGGGCGACAACGCGCACGGTGTCGGGTCCGACACGGCGCGGCGGTTCCGCCGGACGGCTTGGTCGCGCAGCCGTGGGAGCCATGGGAGCGGCTTCCTGCCTTGCCGGTTCTTTGGGAGCTTCCGGTTTTGCTTCAGCCGCCTCTTTTGCGCGAAGCAGAGCAGCTTCTTCCGCGGCCTTCTTGGCAAGGGCCTCTTCCTCGGCGGCGCGCTTCTTGTCTTCGATCGCGCGCAAGGCATCTTCTTCACGGCGGCGCGCTTCTTCGATTTCGCGCTCGCGCTTCAGGATTTCCTCGCGCTTGCGCGCCTCGACGAGCGCACGGGCGCGGGCGTCGACCTCACCGGCGGACAGCTGGCGCAACACCTTTTGCGGCCGCTTGTCGCCACCCTGCTCGGAGCCGGGTTTCTGGAAGGCGCGATGCTCGGGCTTCTGCGGAGCGGGCTTCTGGGCTTGCTGCGGTTCTTCCGCCACGCCAGGCCCCGAACCAGGGCGTTTGCGCTTCGTCTCGACCAGAACGGATTTCGACCGGCCATGGCTGAAGTTCTGGCGGATGTGGCCCTGTTCGACCGTCCGCTTTACGTTCAGCGACATCGTCTTGCGGCCAGCCGCCGGTTTCGAGTCCGTTTCTTTCGTTTCGCTCATTCTCTATCCTGACGCAGCGAATGCGGCTTCGCCTCGCTTGCGCAATACCCGCTGAACCGATCGAGAGCTTGCAAGAATGCGGCTGTCGCCCCGCCTTCCTTAAGTCCCGCATGTATTACATTCGTGCTTCCCGTCGCCAAGCTAATTTCGGCAGATGTGAAGCAATTTTCCGGCTCGATGTGATTCGCGCCTGAATATAAGGCCTTGAACTTCCTGTCGAGCTTGTCCTTCCCGTCTGCGGCCGCGTTGTCAGCATGGAGAAGAACCACGATTTCACGCCGCTTCAGTGCGTCCTCGACCTTCTGAAACCCCGTGACCACAAGCCCGGCCTTATTACAAATCGACAAGCGTTCTAGCACAGATCGCTTAAAAAGCTGTTCAACGTCTGAAGGAAGGCTTTCGCTTACGGTAACCGGTTTGCGAAACGCCCTCTGAAACGCGCGCCGCACGACGGCATCGGCGACGGCCTTCCGACCGGCTGTAACCCAGACACCGCGCCCCGGAAGATTTCCCTTGATATCGGGTACGACCTCATCCTCGGGAGAGACGACAAACCGCAGAAGGGAAGGCTTTTCCCTTCTCGATCGATCCATGACACAGGTTCTGACCGGAGTATGTTGCGTGTCGCCTTGCTCGCCCTCTGTTAAATGTGCCTTTTCCGCGTCAAAGTCCAGTATCGGTTCCGGATCAGAGCGCTTTTTCTTGGCTTTGGGCATGCGTGCCCCCTTCCTCGTGCGCTTCGGCCTCTGCGCCTTCGTGGCTTTCCGCCTCGACGCGCTCGTCCTCATGCGCTTCCGGGGTCGAGCCATCGTCAAGGATATCGGCCTCGACCGCTTCTTCCTCGGGTTCTTCCGGTGCCTCGATCCAGCCCGCCTTCACGCGGGCAGCGATGATGAGATGTTCGATGTCCGACTTCGACAGGTCGAAGCCTTGAAGGATGCCGGGATTCTGCTTTGTCTGACCGTGCGCGCGCTCCGTCCAGCCCGCGAGTTCGTCGGTCGCGCAGTCCGCGAGATCTTCGACCGTCTTGATATTGTTCTCGCCGAACGCGACGAGCATCGCGGTGGTGACGCCCGGCACCTCGGCCAACTCGTCATCCACGCCGAGCGCCCGGCGCTTCTCCGTGAGTTCGGCCTCCTGCCGCTCCAGAAATTCGCGAGCGCGCTCCTGGATTTCCTGCGCGGTGTTTTCGTCGAAGCCTTCGATGCTTGCGACTTCATGCGCGTCGACGAACGCCAGTTCCTCGACCGAGGCGAACCCTTCCGAGACGAGCAGCTGCGCGATCATCTCGTCCACATCGAGTGCGTTGACGAAGGCGGCGGTACGTTCGGCGAATTCCTTCTGACGGCGCTCCGATTCTTCCGCTTCCGTCAGGATGTCGATGTCCCAGCCCGTGAGCTGAGAGGCGAGGCGCACGTTCTGGCCCTTGCGGCCGATCGCGAGGCTCAACTGCTCGTCCGGCACCACGACTTCGATGCGCTCGGATTCCTCGTCGAGCACGACCTTGGCCACTTCCGCGGGCGCGAGCGCATTCACGATGAAGGTGGCGGGGTCGCCCGACCACTGGATGATGTCGATCTTTTCACCCTGAAGCTCGTTCACGACGGCTTGCACGCGGCTGCCGCGCATGCCCACGCAGGCGCCGACCGGATCGACGCTCGTTTCCTTCGAGACGACTGCGATCTTGGCGCGGCTGCCGGGATCGCGCGCGACCGACTTGATTTCGACGATGCCGTCGTAGATTTCCGGCACTTCCTGCGCGAACAGCTTCGCCATGAATTCGGGGCGCGTGCGCGAAAGGAAGATCTGCGGACCGCGATTTTCGCGGCGCACGTCATAGACATAGGCGCGCACGCGGTCGCCGAGCTTGTAGTTCTCGCGCGGCAGCGTCTCGTCGCGCCGGATGATCGCCTCGGCGCGGCCAAGGTCGATCATGACGTTGCCGTATTCGGCGCGCTTCACGATGCCACTGACGATCTCGCCCATGCGATCCTTGTATTCCTCGAACTGACGCTCGCGCTCGGCCTCGCGCACCTTCTGCACGATGACCTGCTTTGCGTTCTGCGCCGCGACGCGGCCGAAGTCGAGGGGCGGCAGTGGCTCTGCGATGAAATCACCCACCTCGGCCTCGGGGTTGCGTTTCTTCGCGTCCTTGAGGCTGATTTCGGTCGCGTCGAGCGTGACGCGTTCCACCACTTCGAGAAGGCGCGAGAGGCGGATTTCGCCGGTGCGCGGATCGATCTCGGCGCGGATCTCGTTTTCGCTGCCGTAGCGCGATTTCGCAGCCTTCTGAATCGCGTCTTCCATGGCGGAAAGCACGAGCGTGCGGTCAATCGACTTTTCGCGCGCGACCGCGTCCGCGATCTGCAACAGTTCCAGCCGGTTCGCGCTAATTCCGGATTGCGCCATCGTTCAACTCCGCGTCTTCGATCTGTTCGTCTTCAATTTCGCCGCCTTCGGCCCAGTTTTTGCCGGCGGCTTTCGCCTTTGTCAGCGAAGCGCGGATCAGTTCGTCCGTCAGCACAAGCTTCGCGTCGTGAATGAGATCCACCGGCACGCCGATGGTCTGGGGCTCGCCTTTCGGGTCCAGTTGAACCTGCAGCAGCATTTCGCCGTTTTCGTAGCCTTCGAGGATGCCGCGGAAACGCTTGCGGCCATCGACCAGCTCCTTCAGTTCCACCTTCGTCTCGAAGCCGGCCCAGTCCTCGAAATCGGACGGGCGCACGAGGATGCGGTCGATGCCGGGCGAGGACACTTCCAGGAAATAGCGGTCCTTGATGGGATCGTGCGCATCGAGCAGCGGCGAGATACGGCGCGAGATGTTCGCGCAGTCGTCGACATTGATCGCGCCGTCCGGCTTGTCGGCCATGATCTGGATGGTGGCGCCGTCGCGCTTCGACATCGTGACGCGCACAAGGCGAAAGCCCATGTCTTCCAGCACCGGCTCGACGAGGGCGGCAAGGTCTGCCGCCGCGCCGAATTCGCGCGTGAAGCGCTCTGTCGGAGCGGAGGGGGCCGCTTGTTCGATCGGTGGCGTGTCGTTTTCGTCTGCCATGAAATCCGGTTCGAGGCGCTATCGAGGCGCCAGATAAAGAAAAAGAGCGGACCGGCCGGCCCACTCTTCTCCAGAGTCTGATTTATTGAGCTGTGAAAAACATAGGCGAAATGGGCTTGCCGCGCAAGGCTTTTGGCCGACGCCGAGACCCGATGCGGGATATCCCGGCTTTACCGATGCGTGTCGCGCAGCTCTTGTCGCCGTGTCGCAGCCTGACGAAGACCTGACTTGCGAGAAAGGGCTGAGCTTATATCGTCAGCACGATCTTGCCCATGTGCGCGTTCGTTTCCATGTGGCGGTGCGCTTCTGCTGCCTCGGCAAGCGGGAATGTCTTGTCGATCACCACGCGCACCGCGCCCGACTCGATCAGCGGCCACACCTTCTCTTCGAGTGCGCGGGCGAGATGCGCCTTGAACGCGGGGCTTCTCGGCCGCAGCGTCGAGCCGGTAAGCGTGAGGCGCTTCAGCATGATCGGCATGAGGTTCACCTCGACCTTCGCGCCCTTCAGGAACGCGATCTGCACGATGCGGCCATCCTCGGCCGCGCAGCGGATGTCGTCCTGAATGTACGAGCCGCCGACCATGTCGAGGATCACGTTCACGCCCTTGCCGCAGGTGAGCGTCTTTATCTCTTCGGCGAAGTTCTTCGTCCGGTAATTGATCGCGGCCTCCGCGCCGAGGCTTTCGCAATAAGCGCATTTCTCGTCGCTGCCGGCGGTGGCGAAAACCCGCGCACCGAAATGGTTTGCAAGCTGGATCGCCGTCGAGCCGATGCCGCTCGATCCGCCATGCACGAGGAAGCACTCGCCCGCCTTCAGCGCGCCGCGCTCGAACACATTGTGCCACACGGTCATGAAGGTTTCAGGAAGACACGCCGCTTCCTCCACGGAAAGCCCCTTCGGCACGCGAAGACACGAGCCTTCTTGCGCGATCGCGAATTCCGCATAGCCGCCGCCGGATGTCAGCGCGGCCACCGCGTCGCCCGCCTTCCACCTTGTTACGCCCGCGCCGACCGCCGCAATCCTGCCCGAAACTTCAAGGCCGGGGATGTTCGATGCGCCGGGCGGCGGCGGATAAAGCCCTTGCCGCTGCAGCACATCCGGGCGGTTTACGCCCGCAGCGGCCACCTCGATGAGCACCTCGTCCGCCTTCGGCTCGGGGGTGGGCGCATCCACGAGCGACAATGCGTCCGGGCCGCCGGGTTCGCGAATTAAGACCGTTTTCATGAATTTTCCTCCGGCTTTGCCGTTCCACATGCGGGATCTTTACTCCAACTTAAGACGCAGGCGTTAGGCTTCTCCCAATGTAAAGCTGGGTCGACCCTGAAACACCTCCACAAACTTTTCGAGAGCCGCCATGATGCGGCTCTTTTTTTTGGGCTAGGTCCGCTGAGGCTTGGCCGTGCATTCACCTTTTGAAAGGCTGTTGCGGCTATGCTGGCGTAAGGTGAGGGTTCCGATCCGGGCGGGTCGGAAGTGGTGCGTAGGGACTCCATGAAAAGCTCCGGCGTTTTGAATGAATTACCAAAAGCGGCGCTGCTGTCGTTCGGGGATCGGTTCACGACATCCCCACAGTTCGCCAGGCTCTATCGCGAGGGAATGGACCTCGTTGAGCGCACGGCGGAATATCTCGACGGGCAGGGCAGGGCGGAATCCAAGACCCTGACGCCGCCGGCGAGCTTCGCCTATTCCTCCGAGAGCATCCGGCTCACCACGCGCCTCACGCAGCTTGCGTCGTGGCTTCTCGTGCGCCGCGCCATCGCTGCGGGTGAAATCACCGCCGCCGAGGCGCACAATCACCGCCATCGGGTGACGCTGTCGCCGCAGGGCACTGCATTGCCCGAGGGCTTCGACGCCCTGCCGGAGACGTTCCGTTTTCTCATCGCGGAAAGCCATCGCCTGCATGACCGCATCATGCGCCTCGAACGCATCTTCTCGGATGGTGCCGTGGCCGCGAACGAGACGGTGTCGCCGGTCGACGGCCATATCGAGAAAATCAGGCTCGCCTTCCCGGCGGCCTGATATTTTTTTTCATTCGTGATAGGTCATTCCCCGAAAGCAGGGGAGAGCCATGACCATTTCGAAAGCGTTCAAAGCCTTTCTGGACGAAGCGCCGGAGCACGCGAAGGCGTGGATGGGGGCCGTTCATGCGCTCGACGGCGCAAGCGCCCTCGACAGAAAAACCGAGGAACTTGCCTATCTCGCGGTGCTCGCCGCCGCAAGGCTCACTTCCGGCATCCCGTTTCATGTCAAAGCCGCCAAGGCGGAGGGCGCGAGCCGCGAGGAGATCGTAAGCGCGGTGCTTGTCGGGCTCCCCGCGGTCGGCAATACGGTGATCGAGGCGTTGCCGGTCGCCCTTGCGGCTTATGACGGCGAGGGTTGAGGCTCTCCGTCCGGGCGGCGCGGGAGCCGCGTGGAGGGCAGCGCTGCTTGTCCCGCTTTTGCGTGCGCGAACCGGCGTCAAGCCTCGGGCGCAGGGCCCCCAGCGGCGACAGCTCGCCCTTTCGCCGAGTGCTGCCCGACCCAACGCGCGAAGGCTTCCATGAACCCGTGCAGGAATTTTCGCGTACCGTCGTTCGCGATATTCCCGTTTTCGTCGAACAGCTTGTTCGCGCCGCCGATATAGGCTTCGGGCTGCTGCATGGCCGGGACGTTCAAAAACACAAGAGACTGGCGCAGGTGATGGTTCGCCCCGAAACCGCCGATTCCACCGGGCGAGGCGCTCACCACCGCAGCGGGCTTGCCTTCCCAGACGCTCTGTCCATAGGGCCGTGACCCGACATCGAGCGCGTTTTTCAATACGCCGGGCACTGAGCGATTGTATTCGGGGGTTACGAACAGAACGGCGTCGAGCGGTTTCACCTTCTCGCGGAATGCCTTCCACGCGGCGGGCGGATCGGTGTCGCCATCCTCGTTATAATGGGGGAGGGCGGCGATATCGACGAACTCGAACTTGAAGTCGGATGGCGCAAGTTCCACAAGCGCCTTGGCAAGTTTGCGATTGAGCGAGTCCTTGCGCAGGCTTCCGACAAAAACGCCGACTGTATAAGTTTCGGTCATGGGGCGCGCTTTCTCTTTCAGAAACGGCAATGCCGCCGTCCCTGATAACGCCCCAGGCGACTTTCCGTTCACGGCGAACTCTCTCGCCGCCGCGACAACGGGCGCTTTCGATTATTGGCTCAATTCCAGACGGGTGAAACCGGTTCCACTTTGTCCGGGGATTGCTCCAGCTTTCCGCGCTACTCCGCGAACACGCCGTGCTTTTCCACATACGCGGCGAGATCCAGCGTGTACTCACGCACCAGCCTTTCGGCCTTGTCGCCGTCTCTCTGGCTGATCGCCTCGACAATTTCCTTGTAAAGGGCGACGACGTGGCCCGGCCGCTCTTCGTGCGTGACGCAGATCGTCCTGATGGCCCGTATATGGGCGAAAAGGTTTTCAGTCGTCTTCCGGATCAACTCGCAGCCGCCAAGAGCGATAATCTTCCGATGAAAGTCGAGGTTCGCCTGCGAAAACGGGTTCAGAAGCTCGGACGACGTTTCGTTGCTGAACTTTTCGAAGCGCTCGGAAAGCTTCTTGAGTTGCTCTTCGGTGGCCTTCTGTGCGGCGAGGCGGGCAGCGATGCTTTCGAGGGCGGCGGCGACCACAATCATATCGCAGATCTCGCGCCTCGATTTGCGAACCACATAGATGCCACGGCGGGGCACAGCCCGTACGAAGCCTTCCTGTTCAAGGAGCGTAAGCGCTTCGCGGATGGGTGTCCGGCTGACGCCGAGTTTTTGGGAGAGCTGCCTCTCGTCCAGACGGATCGGCTCGATCTGACCGTAGATGTCCATCTGCGTTATGGCGAGCCTAAGGGCGTCGTATGCCAATGTTCTCAAGCTCGTCCCGGCTTCGATAGGGACAATCTTCAGTTCCGGCTGATGGGCCGATGGTGCCACCACAAATGCTCCCTTGTAAACGTGCTTGACAGGCAGAAGTATCCTGATCAAGCGGGGGTCGCGCCTTTGGAAATACTGTCGTGCCCCTTTGGCGAACCTGTTGGTATGACGTAAAAAATAACCCGGCAAAAAGCCGTGCCGTATGAAAAGATCGTATCATCGCGGTCTTGGACGGGACTTGATATAAATCATAAACCAGATGCATGGCTGGTAATTTTGCGCGTCTAGCGGCGGGCAAATTGTAATTATTTGTGAAAGGTTCGGCGTTGCGCACAAAGGAACGCGCGCTCCCGTTTATCGCGGATCGCGACGAAAGCGCACGGGTCGGAAGGGCGGCATTTCGGGTGGGCGAGCCTATCGGATCGGCGGGCGCTTCTCGTTCTTCGCCACGCGAATTCCAGCGCCGGCGGTTTCGCTTTCACACATGTAGGCGCCTTTCCTGGTCTTCCCGTATGTCCGTGAACCGGGAAAATGATACACCTTCGAATCGGTGTTGGCCCATACCACCATCTCGCGCGGACAATGCGCCTTGGCCTCCGCTTCTGTCGGGAACTGGCCTTCGACGTCGAGAACCTGCGGTCCCCGGTTGAAGACGCGCCTGCTTTTCGTGGTCGGGTCCGGCGTCGTCGGCGCGGCGGAACGTTTTTGCGGTGCGGCAGCAGCCGGAGGAGGCGTAACGGCGGCAGGCGGGGTAACGTCCTGCGGCGCGGGCTTCGCGGAGGCGGTCTGCGCGCGGCATTCCGTCATGAATTCGGTTTTCTTCTTGCCGGTTGCCTGGAGGGCGTCCTTGTTCGCGCGCCATTCGGTCTCGCAGGCCCGGATCGTCTTTGCCGCTGCCGGCACGGCGGGCGCAAGGCTGGCGGCTACGGCCGATGCGGCGCCCAGCAGGAAAAGTGTTTTACGCATGACTCGCTCTCTGGTTTCGGTTCGACGGTGAACGACGCCGTCCATGAGACGGCCAACCTTTGAGCGAAAGATTAAGAGAACTGAGCGAACCCTATCCCATTGGCCGATGCGCGGCGCTGGATTATCCGAAAGCCTTGATGCGATGTTACCGCAAAACAGGTGCTTTTCGGGAGTTCCGGGGTTCTCGTCGGCTGCGGGGCTTTTGAGGGGCGGACGCGGGACAACGCCCCAAGCCCCGCAGCAACGCGAGACAGTTGCAGTATGGCGTGGAGGGGTTACCCTTCAGTAAAGGTGTTCGGTCGCAGGGAGAAAAAATCACGTGAATGAAGCTGTCGCCGCCTTCGCGAACAGGCTCATCGCAAATCGTGACAGGCTCGGCGATCTGGCAGGCGTCGAGTGGCGAACGAGCCCGGACCTTGTGCCTTATGAGGCGGCGGTTTCCGCGATGGAAGATCGCGCGGCCGCGATCTTTGCGGGCGCCGCGCCGGAACTCGTGTGGTTCCTCGAACATCCGCCGCTTTACACGGCGGGCACGAGCGCGAAGGCGGGCGATCTTCTGGACGCGGCGCGCTTCCCGGTATACGCGGCGGGGCGCGGCGGACAATATACCTATCACGGACCGGGGCAACTCGTCGTCTATGTGCTCCTCGACCTCAATCGTCGCGGTCGCGACGTGCGCCGCCATGTTCGCCGCCTTGAAGAATGGGTGATTGCCGCGCTCACGGATTACGGCGTGACGGGAGCGGCGCGCGACGACAGACCGGGCGTATGGGTGCGCGACGGCGCGCGGGAGGAAAAGATCGCGGCCATCGGCGTTCGCGTCCGCCGCTGGGTGACGTTTCACGGCACGGCGATCAACGTCAGCCCCGACCTCTCTCATTTCGCGGGCATCGTGCCGTGCGGGATCGAAGATGCGGGCGTGACCTCGCTCGAACGGCTTGGCGCGCTGAATGGACACGCAGGCGCGCCCGCGGCCTCGCCCGCGTCCTGACACGATCGCGGCACACTCGAAGCCCGGTCGCCGTCGAAGTTTTCGTGTGTGCCTTGTCGATATTCAAAGGGAGCTGCGCGCAATGCCTGATCAGGCAAAGCCCTCGCGGGTGACGATTTCTGAGCACAGCCGCGTGCTCGACCTGTTTTTCAAGGTCGACGACTACGTGGTGTCCCATGAGCGCTTCGACGGCGAAATGAGCAAGCCTCGGTCGACCCTCGTTTTCGAGCGCGGCGATGCGGTGGGCGCGCTCCTCTGCAATCCGGAGCGGCGAAAGATCGTCGCGGTGCGTCAGTTCCGCCTGCCGGTGCATCTGCGCGAGCCGGGGCGCGGCTGGATGGTGGAAGCCGTCGCGGGTATGCTGCACGTGGGCGAGGGCGGCGAAATCGAGACACCTTATGAATGCGTCCTGCGAGAGACGCGCGAAGAAACAGGCTATCAGCTCACGCGGTTGACCCCTGTCGGCAAATATTACTCGTCGCCCGGCGGCAGCACGGAAATCATCCATCTTTATTATGCCGAGGTCTGCGAGGTCGACCAGACCGGGAAGGGCGGCGGGAATGCGGACGAGGGCGAAGACATCGAGATCGTCGAGTTCGACATCGAGGAATTTTTCGACAGGCTCGTCGCGGGCGAATTTCAGGATCCGAAGCTCATCATTGCCGGACAATGGCTGATGGCTCGGCGCGGCAATCTCGCCGGTGCGGCTGGACCAGCGCGCCTTTGCGATTCCGCTCGACCGTAAGCTCTCCACGCTTCAGTTGCGAGCTGAAGCGCGTCGTCACGTTTCTTGCGCCGAAGATAGTCGGACGCGCGCAGCTTCCGCGGGTTGAGCCGTCGCTGTCTCGCCCGAAAGCCCCTGAAGCCACGCGTTTGCCAGGAACTGCCAGCCCGCCCGACCGTTCGCCTTCCAACAGGCGCGGTTCGATGCGCAATGGGGTCCATGTGACGCGACGCTGCCTAACCGGGGCACGTCGGTCATCACGCCCCCGCGCGATGGATAAAGGAGGACAAGATGGCCGACATTCAGGGTAAAAGGATTGCGATACTCGCAACGAACGGCTTCGAGCAGTCCGAGCTTGAAGTTCCGCAAAAGAAGCTTGGCGAAGCCGGCGCGACGGTCGAGGTGGTTTCGCCTGAAACCGGCGAAATCCGGGGCTGGATCGGCAAGGACTGGGGCAATCCTGTCAAGGTGGATCGAGCGCTGGCCGACGCTCACGCGAGCGACTACGACGCGATCGTGCTTCCGGGCGGGCAGATCAATCCCGATCTGCTTCGCGGCAATCCGCAGGCGTTGTCCTTCATCAAGGATTTCTACTCCGAGGGCAAGACGGTGGCAGCCATTTGCCATGCGCCGTGGCTTCTGATCGAGACCGGCATCCTGAAGGGCAAGCGCGCGACAGGATACAAGACGATACGCACCGATATCGCCAACGCGGGCGCCGAATTCGTCGACGAGGCCGTCGTGACGGACAATGGCGTGATCACCAGCCGGCAGCCGTCCGACCTCGACGCGTTTTCCGCGAAGATCATCGAAGAGGTGCGCGAAGGCAGGCATGATCGCCGTGCCGCTTAGTGGAGCGAATTTGACATTTGAGGCCCGGTTGCTGCGAGCTCTCGCTCAAATATCAAATTCAAAAGCTCCACGAGAATCATGATGTTGCTGGTGGTCCTTTCGATTCCGACATGTGCTCGCAAGCGTGCCGCAAACGGATGCGAATGTCGGAATCGGACCACTAGATCGGCTTTGGCAGCAATTAAGGGTGAATTGAGGGTCAGTCAGCGTGTCTTTCCAGCGCCTCGTTTTAACCGAGCCGTGCGCGTCCGCTCTTGCCATCGTCGCGGCGCCAGTGGACTTCGGTGGGCGAGACGCGCTTCATCGTGAAACAGTGAGTTTCGCCCGACATCCAGCGGTTCCAGCGAATGCAAAGCTTGCTGTCGGCAACCCACCAGCGGCCGCTATCCTTCGTCGTGGTCTCACCGTCGAGAAGTGCAAGTTCCGTGCGGCCGCTCACCTGACCGTTAGCGGCATAGCGGATCGGCACCTCACCCATCGGCGTACTGATATAGACGGTCTTTCCAGCAACGGCGCTGTGAAGAGCCTGACCGATAAGCGCTTCTTCACCAGCGTCGGCAGCTGCGAACGGCAGGGCGGCGAGGAGAATGGGCAAGGCAAATCGCTTCATCGGTTCCGGGTCTCCACTTATCGATTGACTGACGTGCATTAACATTCGTTAACGCAAAAATCAGGCGTATTGGGGCAAAATTGTGGAGGGACGACAGAAAGTTACGATTGTTTGAAAGCGCAACAAGACTGTGCACAATGATTGAGGTTCCGGCACTCGTGGCAAATATCAACGACGTTGCTTGTATGGAACTGTTAGGCCGTTTATGAAAAGGACTATAGGGGAGTTGAGGGTCATAGAGGGAGGCGGAAACCGTGTTCGCGGATTTCCTGAACGAAGATCAGATCAAGGCGCTTGAAGCGGCGATCCGAATGGCGCGCTCCAAGCACGGAATGCATCGCGTGCCAATGAACGGCGGAGAAGCATACGCCTATCAAGTGAACTCGGAAATTTTCTGGCACGTGGAGGGGGGCGATCGCTCCAACATGGCAAAGGGCATCGTCCCGCTCGTTCGCCCGGCCGAGTGCAACGTGATCCCCCTGCAACGCCGCGCCTCGGCGCAGCCCTGATCCCCGCTCATTTCCCGCTTGGCGCAGAGGTCTCGATCTCGCCTCGTTCCGGGTGACCGGTCACGGTCGATTTCGTGCGAACGCTCGCCAACAGCGGTTTCCGCAGACGGGTCAAGCCGCGGAGCTGCGCCCAGCGGCCTGCCGTCGATGCTCAGGGTCGCTCAGACGGCGCCCAGGATTTCCTTCACGACGAGGCAACGGCGCGGATTGCTTTGCCCGAGGTAGAAGCCGAAATCGCCCTTGTAATACGTGCTGCTGGTGACGCTCCGGAAATCCGACTCCCTGGCTTCCGAGCAGGGCTTTTCAGAGACGCCGAGCTTGATCGACTCGATTGTGACGCCGGCGCAGGAAGCCGGGGTAGCGAGCGCGAAGGTGCCGCCGTTGGTCAGCTTCAGCGTGCATTTTTCGGCGGGGATGGCCACGGCCTTGACGCCCGGGGCGAGTTGAGGTTGAGCGGAGGAAACACCGATTGTGGCTGCAGCGGGCGCCGACGTGACATGCGCCCTCTTCTGTTCCTGCGCCTTGAACCAGATTCCCAACACAAGAAGACCGGCAATCAGGAATGCCAATTTCCGCGAAGTGCTGTCAGACATGTCCATTTCTTCCTTCGGAAGGGCTCGCCGAGGGCGTAGCGCCCATAAAATTTCACTTAAAGTTTCAGCGTTAAGTTTCCCCTAACTTTGACGACTAAGCGTTTATATTTTAACAAAGATTAGGCGTCCCTGCTGCGGCCGGGCGACGCACCGGCAATCTGCCTCCGCTACAGCGTTAACGGTTTCGTATTTGCCGCTCGTTCATAGTCTCCGTCGGGAAGATGGAGGGACCATGACACAGGGGCGAAACGGGCGGCTTTTGCGGCAGTTCGGCTTGCTGGCCGTCTTCCTGGCGTTGATTGCCTATGTCGCGGCGGATGCCGTTCGCGGCCCGCATGGCCTGATCGCCAACGAACTCCTGCGCGCCAAGATCGCAGATCTCAACAAGGATCTCGCGGCACTGAAACGGGAGCGCGCCAGACTCGAAAGGGACGCCGACCTTCTCGGCCCCAAGGCTTCCACGCACTCAGATCTTCTCGACGAGCAGGCCCGCGCCCTTCTGGATCTTGCCCGACCTGCCGACATTGTGATCGTGAACGCCGAAAAAACCACCCGGTAACCTTCGCTTGTGCGAGATAACCGGGTGGCGCGCGCCTCGCAAAACCCTTATTAAAAAGGGGACGGCGGTAGAAAATGCCGCAGGCCCGGCGCAGTGCCCGCGCAATTTCCCGAGACGAGGCGCATCCATGTTCGACGACCTTCCCAACGGTACATCGCCAAAAGCCAATCCGCCGGAATTGTCACGCGAAGAAGAGTTGCACGCCTATCGCGAGATGCTCCTTATTCGGCGCTTCGAGGAGAAGGCGGGACAACTCTACGGCATGGGCCAGATCGGCGGCTTTTGTCATCTCTATATCGGGCAGGAAGCCGTCGTTGTCGGTATGCAGATGACCGTCCGCGAAGGCGATCAGGTCATCACCGCTTATCGCGACCATGGCCATATGCTCGTCTGCGGCATGGACCCGAAAGGCGTCATGGCGGAGTTGACGGGGCGACGCGGCGGTTATTCCCGTGGCAAGGGCGGCTCGATGCACATGTTTTCGGTCGAGAAGAACTTCTTCGGCGGCCACGGCATCGTCGGCGCGCAGGTGCCGCTCGGCACCGGACTCGCCTTCGCGAACAAATATCGTGGCAACGGGAATGTCTCGCTCACCTATTACGGCGATGGCGCCGCAAACCAGGGGCAGGTCTACGAAGCCTTCAACATGGCCGAGCTCTGGAAGCTGCCCGTCGTCTATATCGTCGAGAACAACAAGTACGGAATGGGCACGAGCATCAACCGTGCCTCGGCGTTGACGAACCTGTCGCAACGCGGCGCGAGCTTCAACATCCCCGGCAGGCAGGTCGACGGCATGGATGTGCGCGCCGTCAAGGATGCGGGCGAGGAGGCCGTCGACTGGGCGCGCTCAGGCAAAGGGCCGTTCATCCTCGAAATGCTGACCTACCGCTATCGCGGCCATTCCATGTCGGACCCGGCGAAGTATCGCTCGAAGGAAGAGGTCGACAAGATGCGCCACGAACACGACCCCATCGAGATGGTTCGGCAGCGACTGCTTACCAGCGGGCGAGCCACTGAAGACGATTTGAAAGCGATCGACAAGACAGTCCGTGGCGTTGTGAACGAGGCCGCCGAGTTCGCGCAGAGCGACCCCGAACCCGACGTCGCCGAGCTTTATACGGATGTCTTGAGAGCATGAGAGACTGATCGGCCTCGGGGAAAAAGGGTTGCCCGAATGGATAGACAATCATTGTGATCGCTTACGTCTTTTCTCTCTACAGACTGCCGGTCGAGGATCAGGGCGGAAACAGCCGCACCTTCGAGGCGCTCGCGGCGGGTCTGAAGGGCGATACGCCGTTTATCCGGAATAAGAATGAGGCGGGGCGGATTGCTCCGAGAGACAGAAACGAGGCTGGCGCATGACGACGGAAGCGGATCGGATCATCCATGGAAGGCGTCATGTGCGGCCTGCAATGACGACGAAGGCGCTCTGAGATGGCGACACAAGTATTGATGCCTGCCCTTTCTCCGACCATGGAAGAAGGAAAGCTTGCGCGCTGGGTCAAGGCCGAGGGCGACGAGGTGCGCTCCGGCGACGTGATCGCGGAGATCGAGACCGACAAGGCCACGATGGAAGTCGAGGCGGTGGATGAAGGCAAGATCGGCAAGATCCTCGTTCCCGCAGGCACCGAGGGCGTGAAGGTCAATACGCCGATCGCCTTGATCGTAGCCGATGGCGAGGATGCGGGCGCCGTGCCGAATGGTGCGGCGAAGGCAAACGGCTCTCAGGCTCCCCACGGCGCTGCGGCCGCGACCGGCGGCGGGGAAGCGGCGCGGGCCCCCGTGGACGTGCGTGTCAAGGATCAGCCGCGCGAGACCGTCGCGCCTGCCGCGTATGACGCCGCGTCCGAAATTCCCGAGAGCGCGGAACTCGTGCAGATCACCATGCGCGAGGCGCTCCGCGACGCCATGGCCGAGGAGATGCGCCGCGACGGCGACGTGTTCGTCATGGGCGAGGAAGTGGCCGAATATCAGGGCGCGTACAAGATCACGCAAGGGCTTCTCGACGAGTTCGGCGCGCGCCGCGTGGTCGATACGCCGATCACGGAAGCGGGCTTCGCGGGGCTTGGCGTCGGCGCGGCCTTCGCGGGCCTGCGACCCATCGTCGAGTTCATGACGTTCAACTTCGCGATGCAGGCCATCGACCACATCATCAATTCGGCAGCCAAGACGCATTACATGTCCGGCGGGCAGATCGATTGTCCCATCGTGTTCCGTGGACCGAACGGGGCGGCCGCGCGCGTCGGCGCGCAGCACAGCCAGGAATATTCCGCGTGGTACGCGCATGTGCCGGGCCTGAAGGTGATCGCGCCGTCCACGCCAGCCGATGCGAAGGGCCTGCTCAAGGCCGCGATCCGCGATCCGAACCCGGTGGTTTTCCTCGAAAACGAAATCCTTTACGGCATCGCCGGGCCCGTGCCCAAGGGCGACGATTGGCTCGTGCCCATCGGCAAGGCGAAGATCGCGCGCCATGGCAAGGACGTCACCATCGTCTCATGGTCGCGCGGCATGGCCTACGCGCTCGACGCGGCGAAGCAGCTCGAAGCCGAGGGCATCGACGCCGAGGTGATCGATCTTCGCACGCTTCGCCCGCTCGACATCGAAACGGTGCTGGCATCCGTCCGCAAGACGAACCGCATCGTGACCGTGGAAGAAGCCTGGCCCGTCTGCTCCGTCGGTTCCGAGATCGTGGCGCAGGTCGTGGCGAGGGCGTTCGATTATCTCGATGCGCCGCCGACCAAGGTTTCCGGCGAGGACGTGCCGATGCCCTACGCCGCCAACCTCGAAAAGCTTGCACTGCCCAACGCCGACAAGGTTGTCGAGGCGGTGAAGGCCGTCTGCTACAAGGGCTGACGCGGATGCGGAAGCGGTCCCCATGGACACGATATGGCGATGGCCACGCGGCGGATTTCGAGGCTGCGGGCACGGATTATTTCGTGATCGTGACGGACGCCTATCTCAACACGCGTTATCGCATGCCCGCCGACAGACCGGTGGATCGCAAGACCCTCATCGAAGACATCGACGACGAGATCGAGGCCATCGCGGCGGCGAAGCTCGCCCGCGGCGAGGCGACCCAGCCCATGGGACGCCGCGCGGCGCAGATCGTGATCGACGCGGGCGATGCTGCTTCTTAGGTTTCTGAAACTGTTCTTCGCGGGCACGTCCGCTGCCCCGCGCTTCAGGGATAAAGCCATGCCGACACCGATCCTGATGCCCGCCCTCTCGCCGACCATGGAGCAGGGCAAGCTCGCGAAATGGCTGAAGAAGGAAGGCGACAAGGTCGCCTCGGGCGATCCCATCGCCGAGATCGAGACAGACAAGGCCACGATGGAAGTCGAGGCGGTGGACGAGGGCACCATCGGCAAGATCATGGTGCCGGAAGGCACCGAGGGCGTCGCGGTGAACACGCCGATTGCGCTCTTGCTCGGCGAGGGCGAGGACGCCGCCGCGCTCAAGAGCTACGGTGCGGAGCCGCCGCAGCCCGCGCCTTCGAAGCCCGCCAAGGACGCGGAGCCGGTGAAAGTTACGTCGGTGAACGCTCAGTCCGCTGCTGCGCAGGTCAACGGTCATAATGGCGCGAACGGGAGCCGCGTCTTTGCCTCGCCCCTTGCGCGCCGCATTGCGAAGGATGCCGGCATTGACCTTGCCGCCGTGAAGGGCACCGGCCCGCATGGGCGCATCGTGAAGCACGACGTCGAGGAGGCAAGGGCCTCCGGCTCCGCGAAGGCTGCCGCAGCCGCCGCGCCCGCGCAGAACGGCGGCGCGCTTGTGCCGTCCCGCCTCGCCGCGGCGATCCCGGACGACCAGATCATCGCCATGTACGAGAAGGGCACCTACGAGCTTCGCCCGCTCGACAACATGCGCAAGACCATCGCCACGCGGCTTACGCAGGCGACGCAGACCATTCCGCATTTCCGTCTTTTCGTCGAATGCGAGATCGACACGCTGCTCGAAGCCCGCCAGCGCATCAACATGCGCTCGCCGAAGGACGGCCAGCCCGGCGCGTTCAAGGTTTCTGTCAACGACTTCATCGTCAAGGCGCTGGGCCTCGCGCTCCAGCGCGTGCCGGACGCCAACGCGACATTCACCGAGCGCGGCATCCTCCTGCACAAGGCGAGCGATGTCGGCGTCGCGGTCGCGGTGGAAGGCGGGCTGTTCACGCCGGTGATCCGGGGCGTCGAAAGGAAATCGCTCGCCGACATATCGAACGAAGTGAAGGATCTGGCCGAGCGCGCACGGAAGCGCCGCCTCGCGCCGCACGAATATCAGGGCGGCACCACGGCTGTGTCGAACCTCGGCATGTTCGGCGTGGACCATTTCGACGCGGTCATCAACCCGCCGCACGCGACCATCCTCGCCGTCGGGCGCGGCGAGAAGCGCGCGGTGGTGAAGGGCAACCAGATCGTCATCGCGACGACCATGGGCTGCACGCTCTCCTGCGATCACCGCGTGGTGGACGGCGCGCTCGGCGCGCGCCTGCTTCAGGCGTTCAAGGGCTATATCGAAGAGCCTGTGACGATGCTGGCGTAAGCCCGCCACCGGCAAGAAAATGATACAGGTTTCGAGGGACAGATGGCGGAAGCATACGATGTCGCGGTGATCGGCGGCGGACCCGGCGGCTATGTTGCGGCGATCCGCGCCGCGCAGCTCGGGCTCAAGACGGTGGTGATCGAGCGCGAGCACCTCGGCGGCATCTGCCTCAACTGGGGTTGCATCCCGACCAAGGCGCTGCTGCGGACGGCGGAAGTTCTGCGGCTCGCACAGCACGGCGCTGAGTTCGGCATCAAGGCCGAGGGGCTGAGCTTCGACCTCGGCAAGATCGTCGCGCGGTCGCGCGGCGTGGCGAACAAGCTCGCCTCGGGCGTCGCGTATCTCCTGAAGAAGCACAAGGTGACGGTGATCGACGGCACGGCGCGGCTGAAGGCAAAGGGCGTCGTCACGGTTTCGGGCAAGGACGGCAAGCCGCTCGCCGATGTCGAGGCGAAACACATCGTCATTGCGACGGGCGCGCGTGCCCGCGTGCTGCCGGGCCTTGAGCCGGACGGCAAGCTCGTGTGGACCTACAAGGAAGCGATGGTGCCGCCGAGCCTGCCGAAATCGCTGCTCGTCGTCGGCTCCGGCGCCATCGGCATCGAATTCGCGAGCTTCTACAACGCGCTCGGCGTGAAGGTCACGGTCGTCGAGATCGTCGACAAGATCCTGCCGTTCGAGGATGACGAAATTTCAGCCCTCGCACGCAAGAGCTTCGAGAAACAGGGCATGACGATCCACACGGGCGCGAAGGTGGACAAGCTCGAAAAGGGCAGAGACAGCGTGAAGGCCACACTCGCGCTGAAGGACGGCAAGACGCAAACGGTGGACTTCGACCGCGTGATCGTGGCGGCGGGTATCGTCGGCAATGTCGAAAACATCGGCCTCGAAGAGCTGGGCATCAAGACCGACCGCACGCACATCGTTGTGGACGCGTTCTGCCGCACGACGGTGGCGGGGATCTACGCCATCGGCGACGTGGCCGGCCCGCCATGGCTTGCGCACAAGGCGAGCCACGAGGGCATCATCTGCGTCGAGAAGATCGCGGGGCGCGATCCGCATCCCTTGAACGTGCGCAACATCCCCGGCTGCACCTATTCGCATCCGCAGGTGGCGAGCATCGGCATCACCGAAGCGATGGCGAAGAAGGACGGCCGCGAGATCAAGGTGGGCCGCTTCCCCTATCAGGGCAACGGCAAGGCCATCGCGCTCGGCGAGCCGGAGGGGCTCGTGAAGACGATCTTCGACGCGAAGACGGGCGAGCTTCTTGGCGCGCATATGGTCGGCGCGGAGGTGACGGAACTCATTCAGGGTTTCGGCGTGGCGAAGACGCTGGAGACGACCGAGGCGGAGCTTATGGAGACGGTGTTCCCGCACCCGACGCTCTCCGAGACGATGCTGGAAAGCGTATTCGACGCTTACGGGCGGGTCATTCATATTTGAGAAGCCGATCAGCCCCGCGCAACGCGCGCGGCCGAATGTTTGCGCCGCCAGAGTTTCACCGGGTGCCGCACCATCGAACCGGCGGCAGGTTACTGGTGCAGACCATGATTGCAACCGAACGGGGATCAAGAGAATGGGCCATGTCGACAGGCGCGCGTTTCTGGCCGGGCTGACGGCGGCGGTTTTGGCCCCGGGCGCGGCGCGCGCGGGTGAGTGGA